>CAYNUN010000199.1:0-4409 GCA_964400345.1 uncultured Methylobacteriaceae bacterium | reverse complement strand
CGCAACGATCCCAGGATCGCGCGGCTGCTCGAGGAGGTGAAGGACCGCGAGGCGCTGGGCTATGCCTATGAGGGCGCGGACGCCTCCTTCTTCCTGCTCGCCAAGCGCGTGCTCGGACAGGTGCCGGAATTCTTCACGGTCGAGCGCTTCAAGGTGAATGTCGAGCGCCGCTGGAACGCGGCGGGAGAACTCGTGACCGTGGCCGAAGCCATCGCCAAGGTGAAGGTGGGCGACGACGTGCTGATCTCGGCCGCGGAAGGCAACGGCCCCGTGAACGCGCTCGATCTCGCGCTGCGCAAGGATCTCGGCCGTTATCAGCGCTTCATCGAAGGGCTGGAACTCGTGGACTACAAGGTGCGCATCTTCCGCGGCGGATCGGACGCGGTGACGCGCGTGCTGATCGAATCGGCCGACGAAACGGGCGAGCGTTGGACCACGGTCGGCGTCTCCGCCAACATCATCGACGCGTCGTTCCAGGCGCTGATCGACTCGATCACCTACAAGCTCGTGATCTCCGGCGCGACGGTCTGAGAGGCGGTCGGCGGCAGCTTCCTTCCCCCCTCAGGGTGAGGAGAGCGGCCGAGCCGCGCGTCTCGAACCGTCCGGCGGCGAAGACCTCGTGGTTCGAGACGGCGCTGCGCGCCTCCTCACCATGAGGCTGTTCTTGGAGGTCTGTTCTTAACCGCCTACATCCGCTCCTGCAGCACGTCCTCCGCTCCGGCCTCGACGCCGAAACGGCGGGCGACCGCCAGCAGCATGGGGACCACGTCGTCCGGCTTCTCGGCGACGAGATATCTGATCTCGAGCCCGGGGCGGATGAAGCCCGTCTCGCGCATATGCTCGAGCAGGACGAGAAGAGGCTTCCAGAAGCCCTTGGTGTTGAGCATCAGGATCGGCTTCGAATGCCGGCCGAGTTGAGCCCATGTCATCTGCTCGACCAACTCTTCAAGCGTCCCGATGCCGCCGGGCAGCGCGACGAAGGCGTCGGCCTTCTCGAACATCAGGCGTTTGCGCGTGTGCATGTCCGGGACGACGATCAGTTCCTGCGCGTCGGGCAGCATCAGTTCGCGCGCCTTCAGGAACTCCGGAATGATCCCCGAGACCTCGCCGCCGTGGTCGAGCACCGAACGGGCCACGATGCCCATCAGCCCGACATTGCCGCCGCCATAGACGAGGCGGATGCCGCTTTCGGCCATGGATTTGCCGAGCGCCGCGGCGGCCGCCGAAAAGGCGGGATCCGTTCCCGGGCCCGAACCGCAATAAACACAGATCGATCGAATGTCGCTCATCGGGCCTATGGTCGCATCGCGGCTTCACCCCGGTCAATCGCTCGGCCTGAAAAGCGCCGTCTTTTATGGTCGAGAATGGTGGAAACGGCTAAGTTCTTCTTGCCGGCCGATTTCGGGGATGCGGATTCATGAATCGTGGTTTGAAGCTCGTGCTGTTCGTGCTGCTCCCGGCGGCCGTGCTCGGCGGCGCCTTCTGGCGCTTCGGCATGCCGACGGAAGCGCTGCTGCCGGCCGAGACCGCGGCCGTGCCCGCCGCTCCGGCTCCCCCGGCGACGGTCGCCGCCGCGCCGCCGGCTGCTCCGGCCGCTCCCGCCGCTCCCGCGGAGCCTGCTCCGACTCCGACTCCGCCCCCGCCCGCAGCGGCTCCTTCCGCGCCGACCCCTCCCGCGGCGGTCGCTGCGCCGGCTCCGCCCGAGCCCGCGCCGACGCTTTCGCTGCTCGCGCCGCCGCCCATGCCCGCGCCGCCGCTGATGCCGGCGAAGCAGCCCGATCCGGAACCGCCCGCCTTCGACCTCGTCCGCGTCGAACCCGACGGTTCGGTCGTCGTGGCCGGACGGTCTTCGGGCAACGCCTCCGTCACGCTGCTGCGCAACGGCGAGCCGTGGGACCGCGCGACCGCCAATGCGACGGGGCAATTCGCGATGACGCCCAAGCCGCTGCCCTCGGGGACGCATGAATTGTCGTTGTCCGCATCGCTGCCCGACGGCCGTTCCGCCGGATCGGTGCAGATCGTGACGGTGGACGTGCCGATCGTCCGGGGAGGGGACGTCGTGGTCGCGCTGGTCGCGCCCGATCGTCCGACGCAGGTGCTCAGCCCGCCGAAGCCGGTCGCGCCCGGACCGACGGTCGGCATGACGGGCAAGACCGACGCGCCCGCGCCGCCGCCCGAACAGCGGCGGAACGTGGAGATCGCCACGGTCGAACAGGAGGTCGGCGGCACCTTCTTCGCGGCGGGCACGGCCCATCCCGGCGCGACCGTGCGCCTCTACGTCAACGACAGCTATCTGGCGACCGCGATCGCGGGCCCTGACGGCAGATGGTCCTTCTCGGTCGGCAAGGGGCTGACGGAGGGCAGCTACAGGGTGCGGCTCGACGATGTGCGCAACACCGACGGCAAGGTGCTCTCGCGCGCCGAAGTGCCGTTCGAATTCGCCTCGCGGCCGCCTTTGCAGGGTTCGCTCGCCAAGACGACGGATGCGGCCACCGTGGTCGTTCCCGAAGTGAAGACGACGACGGTGGCCCGCGGCGACAGCCTGTGGCGGATCAGCCAGCGCGTCTACGGCAACGGGCGGCGTTACATCGTCATCCATCGCGCCAATGAGGAGCAGATCCGCAATCCGGATCTCATCTATCCGGGGCAGGTCTTCGTGCTGCCGGCGGAGAAGGCGGATTAGTCGCCGGTTCGGGGCGCTTCAGGGCGCAAGACGTGGATGCCCGCATGCGCGGGCATGACGGGGTCGGGGCTTTTCGGTGCTGCGAGGGACGCCGGACGTGGATGCCCGCATGCGCGGGCATGACGGGGTGGGGCTTTCGGCGCTGCGAGGGACGCCGGACGTGGATGCCCGCATGCGCGGGCATGACGGGGTCGGGGCTTTCCGGCGCTGCGGCGGCTTTTCCCGTCTCCGCGGCGTGCGATCGGCGGGCTTCCGGCCTATATGGAGGCGATGTCCAGTGACGAGTCGCACATGAATCCGCCCGCTTCGCCCTCCGTCGTGACCACGCCCCGCATCGAAGCCGTTCCGGCGCGGCGGCGCGTGAGCGCCGAGAAGGGGCAGCTGCTTTCCACCTTCCGGGAGCTCTGGACCTATCTCTGGCCGCGGGACCGCGCCGATCTGCGCATGCGGATCCTCTGGGCGTCGCTGCTGCTCGTGATCGCGAAGCTGATCACCATCGTCGTGCCCTACACGTTCAAATGGGCGACGGACGCGCTCGCGCCGGGTTCCGCGGGCGCTTCGGAAATCCCGGTCTCGTGGCTCGTCGGCGCGCCGATCGCGCTGACGCTCGCCTACGGCCTGACGCGCGTTCTGATGGCGTTGTTCACGCAATTGCGCGACGCCCTGTTCGCGTCGGTTGCGATGCATGCGGTGCGGCGGCTCGCGCTCGAGACCTTCGAGCACATGCACCGGTTGTCGCTGCGCTTCCATCTCGAGAAGAAGACGGGCGGCCTCACGCGCGTGCTGGAGCGCGGGCGCAGCGGGATCGAGACCATCGTGCGGATGACGATGCTGACGGCGGTGCCGACCGTCGTCGAATTCGTGCTGATCCTCGCCGTGCTGCTCTACGAATTCGACTGGCGCTACGCCGCCGTCACGGTGACGATGATCGTCGCCTATATGTGGTTCACCACCAAAGCGACGCAGTGGCGCATCGGCATCCGCCGCTCGATGAACGAGAGCGACACCGACGCCAATACCAAGGCCGTCGACAGCCTGCTCAATTACGAGACGGTGAAGTATTTCTGCGCGGAGGACCGCGAAAAGTCCCGTTACGACAAATCCATGGAGCGCTTCGAGCGCCAGAGCGTGAAGGCCTATACCTCGCTCGCGGTGCTGAACGCGGGACAGGCGGTGATCTTCACCGTGGGGCTGACCGTCTGCATGGTGATGGTCGTGACGGGCATCCGCGAGGGACGGAACACCGTCGGCGACTTCGTGCTCGTCAACGCCATGCTCATCCAGCTCTATCAGCCGCTGAACTTCATGGGCATGGTCTATCGCGAGATCAAACAGGCGGTGACGGACATCGAAATGATGTTCGACATTCTCGACCGCGCCCCGGAAGTGGCCGACCGGCCGGAGGCGAAGCCGCTGGAGGTGAAGTCCGGCGCGGTCCGCTTCGAGGACGTGCATTTCAACTACACGCCGGACCGGCCGATCCTGCGCGGGATCAGCTTCGAGGTGCCCGCGGGCAAGACGGTCGCGATCGTGGGTCCGTCCGGGGCGGGCAAATCGACGCTCTCGCGGCTGCTGTTCCGCTTCTACGAGCCGCAGCAGGGCCGGGTGACGATCGACGGGCAGGACATTCTGGGCGTCACCCAGGCTTCGCTGCGCGCCGCGATCGGCATGGTTCCGCAGGACACGGTGCTGTTCAACGACACCATCGCCTACAATGTCCGCTACG
>CAYNUN010000198.1:0-4438 GCA_964400345.1 uncultured Methylobacteriaceae bacterium | reverse complement strand
GGAGCCCGAGCTTCTGCTGCTCGACGAGCCGATGGCGGGCATGAACCTCGAGGAAAAGGCGGATATGAGCCGCTTCATCCTTGAAGTGAACAGCCAATACGGCACCACGATCGCCCTGATCGAACACGACATGGGCGTCGTCATGGATCTGTCGGACCGCGTGGTCGTCCTCGAATACGGGCGGAAGATCGCGGACGGCACGCCCGCGGAAGTCTCGGCGGACCAGACCGTGATCGACGCCTATCTCGGCGTGCCGCACTGAGGGGGCGAGGATGGACATTCTCTACAAGATCCTGATCGACCCCTTCGTCCAGATGGGCGCCGCGCCCGATCTTCTGGTGCAGACCGTCTGGGAAGGCCTCGTCTCCGGCGTGCTCTATGCGCTCATCGCGCTCGGCTTCGTGCTCATCTTCAAGGCCTCGGGCGTGTTCAATTTCGCCCAGGGCATCATGGTCGTCTTCGCGGGCCTCACGCTCGTGGGCCTCTACGAGATGGGCCTGCCCGCGCCGCTCGCGCTGCTCGTCACGCTCGGCGTGATGTTCTTCATCGCGGTGGCGGTCGAGAGGGTGGTGCTGAGGCCGCTGGTGAACCAGCCCGACATCATCCTCTTCATGGCGACCTTCGGGATCACCTATCTGCTCATCGGCTTCGGCGAGCTGATCTTCGGCGGCAGTCCCAAGCGGATGATCACCGAGGAGCTGTATCTTCCCTCCGGCTCGATCGAGTGGAAGGGCCTCGGCGGCTTCGTCCAATTCCAGAAGATCGACATCGCGGCCGCCGTCATCGCCGCGCTGATGATCGCCGTGCTCGCCTTCTTCTTCCAGAAGACGCGCATCGGCCGGGCGCTGCGGGCGGTGGCGGACAGTCACAAGGCGGCGCTGTCGGTCGGCATCTCGCTCAACCAGATCTGGGTCATCGTCTGGTTCACGGCGGGCATCGTCGCGCTCGTCACGGGCATCATGTGGGGCGCGCGCTCCGACGTGTCCTTCGCGCTGCAGATCATCGCGCTGAAGGCGCTGCCGGTGCTCATCCTCGGCGGCTTCACTTCGGTGCCCGGCGCCATCGTCGGCGGCCTCATCATCGGCATCGGCGAGAAGATCGGCGAATTCTACTGGGGGCCTCTGGTCGGCGGCGGCATCGAAAGCTGGCTCGCCTACTTCATCGCTCTCGGCTTCCTGCTGTTCCGGCCGCAAGGCCTGTTCGGCGAAAAGATCATCGAACGGATCTGAGGTTCAACCGTGTTCTATCGCGAAGCAGGCCAATACAAGACCTCCTACGCCGCGGACATGGCGGTCTTTCCGATCCGCCAGGACCTGATCGGCGTCCTCCTGATCCTCGCCGTCGCCTATGTCGCGATCCCGACCTTGGCGAGCGAGTTCTTCATCTCTTCGGTGATGATCCCGTTCCTCGTCTTCTCGCTGGCGGCGATCGGGCTCAACGTGCTGACGGGCTATACCGGGCTGATCTCGCTCGGCACCGGCGCCTTCATGGGGGTCGGCGCCTATGCCTGCTACAAGCTGACGACGATCTTCCCCGAGGTGAACATCATCGTCTGGATCGTCGTCTCTGGCTTCTTCTCGGCGGCGGTCGGCGTGGTGTTCGGCATTCCGAGCCTGCGCATCAAGGGCTTCTATCTCGCGGTCGCCACGCTCGCGGCGCAGTTCTTCCTGCAATGGTGCTTCGTCCGCATTCCGTGGCTCTACAATTACAACGCCTCGGGCGCGATCGAGGTGGCGCAGCGCACGCTGTTCGACATTCCGATCACGGGTCCGCGGGCGACGCCGGAGACGCGCTATCTCATCCTCCTGACGCTCGTCGTGGTGCTGACCTGGTTCGCGTCCAACCTCGTCCACGGCCGCATCGGCCGCGCCTGGATGGCGGTGCGCGACATGGACATCGCCGCCGAGCTGATGGGCATCAAGCTGCTCGACACGAAGCTCCTCGCCTTCGCGGTGTCGTCCTTCTATGCGGGCGTGGCCGGCGCGGCGATGATGTTCCTCTGGTACGGCGGCGGCGAAGCGTCCGACGCCTTCAACATCAATCAGAGCTTCAACATCCTGTTCATGATCATCATCGGCGGACTCGGGAGCCTGCTGGGCGCCTTCTTCGGCGCCGCCTTCATCTCGACCCTGCCGACGATCCTGAAATTCGGGCTTCCCGCGATCGGGATTCCGCTCGCGGGGGCCACCGCCGAGCACCTCACCCACATCCTCGTGGGCGGGCTCATCATCTTCTTCCTGATCGTGGAGCCGCACGGATTGGCGCGGCTCTGGCAGATCGGGAAACAGAAGCTTCGCATGTGGCCGTTCCCCTATTGAGGGCGGCGCTGCAGAGAACGACGGCCCGATCGCCGAGACAACGGCGGCGGCCATTTCACCGGATGACAGGGAGGTACGCTATGGACATCCGCAAACTCGCTCTCGGAACGGCGCTGGCCGTTTTCGCGGGCGTTTCGACCGCTTCCGTGGTTCCCGCTCAGGCGCAGGACCAGATCTATGTTCCGCTTCTCACCTACCGCACGGGCTCCTTCGCGGGCTCGGGCATCCCGATCGCGGACGGCATGTCGGATTATCTCCGCATGCTCAACGAGCGCGACGGCGGCATCGGCGGCGTCAAGCTGCTGATCGAGGAATGCGAGACGGGCTACGACACCAAGAAGGGCGTCGAGTGCTACGAGTCCACCAAGGGCAAGGGCGCGGTGATCTACAACCCGTATTCCACGGGCATCACCCTGCAGCTGATCCCCAAGGCCTCGGCGGACAAGATCCCCGTCCTGTCCATGGCCTATGGTCTTTCGGCCGCCGCGGTCGGCAACACCTTCCCCTGGATCTTCAACCCGCCCGTCACCTATTGGGACGGCGCGTCGGTCTTCATCCGCCACGTGGCGGACAAGGAAGGCGGGCTCGACAAGCTGCGCGGCAAGAAGATCGGCCTGATCCATCTCGATGCGCCCTTCGGCAAGGAGCCCATCGCGATCCTCGACAATCTCGCCAAGCAATACGGTTTCGAGCTGAAGCTCTATCCGATCGCCGCGGCCGACATGCAGAACCAGGGTTCCGTCTGGCTCAACATCCGTCGTGATCGTCCGGATTGGATCTACAATCAGGGTTGGGGCGCGATGAACCCCACCGCCGTCAAGGAAGCCGCCAAGAACAACTTCCCGATGGAGAAGCTGGTCGGCGTCTGGTGGGCGGGCGGCGACGACGACGCCCGCGCGGGCGGCGATCAGGCCAAGGGCTACAAGGCGTTGAACTTCCACGCTTCGGGCGCGAACTTCCCCGTCATCCAGGACATCCAGAAGCATGTCGTGGACAAGGGTCTGTCCAAGGCGCCGAAGGACAAGGTCGGCGAGAATCTCTACAACCGCGGCGTCTACAACTCGATGCTCATCGCCGAAGCGATCCGCACCGCCCAGAAGATCACGGGCAAGAAGGTCGTGAACGGCGAGGATGTCCGGCGCGGTCTCGAAGCGCTCGACATCACCGAGGCGCGGCTGAAGGAGATGGGCATGGCGGGCTTCGCCGCTCCCGTGAAGCTCTCCTGCGAAGACCATTCCGGCCACAACAAGGTCTTCGTCGGCCAGTGGGACGGCCAGAAATGGGTCCAGGGTTCGGACTGGATCGAGCCGATGAAGGACCGCGTCCGTCCGCTGCTCGAACAGGCCGCCAAGGACTATTCGACCGCCAACTCCTGGCCCGCGCGCACGGAAGCCTGCCAGCGCGGTTCGTGATCGACCGACCCTGCGCGGCCCGCGGCGCGGATCTTCCCTTCTCCCTTTCCGGGAGAAGGTGGCCGCAGGCGGGCCCGGATGAGGGGTCTCGCAATGATCGAGGGGGCGCTTCGCGCGCCCCCTCATTCGCCCCTCCGGGCCGTCCCGGATCAAGTCCGGGGCAGGCTCTTCTCCCGCAGGGGGAGAAGGGACGCCTCCGCCGCAACCACGGACGAAACGCATGAGCGCCGTTCAGAACGCCGAAACCGCCGCCGCCCCCGCGACCGATCTCATCCTGTCGGTCAACAATATCGAGGTGATCTACGACCATGTGATCCTCGTCCTGAAGGGCGTGTCGCTCGAAGTGCCGCGCGGCGGCATCGTGGCGATTCTCGGGGCCAACGGCGCGGGCAAGACGACGACCCTCAAGGCGATTTCGAATCTGCTGCGCGCCGAGCGCGGCGAGGTGACCAAGGGCTCGATCGCCTTCGAGGGCGAACGCGTCGACCGCATGTCGCCGAGCGATCTCGTGCGGCGCGGCTGCATTCAGGTGATGGAGGGCCGCCACTGCTTCGGCCATCTCACCATCGAGGAGAACCTCCTGACGGGGGCCTTCACGCGCAAGGACGGCAACGCCGCGATCAAGCGCGACCTCGAAATGATCTACGACTATTTCCCGCGCCTCAGGCAGCGGAAGGGCTCCATGGCGGGCTACACCTCCGGCGGCGA
>CAYNUN010000197.1:0-4439 GCA_964400345.1 uncultured Methylobacteriaceae bacterium | reverse complement strand
CGGAATCGGGAGCGCCTTCGAAGGAGAGTTCCAGCAAGCCGACGTCCCGTCCTTCCGCGACCAGCGCGAAGGCTTCCGTCTCCCGCGCATCGAGGATCGCGCGCAGCCGCGGCGAATCCATCCCGAGCCTTGAGAACCAGAGCCAAGGCTCGCCGACGGCGCGAAACAGAGCGCGGTAGCGCGCTTCGTCGGAGCCCCGCAGGCGCATGAGGTCGGCTCCCGCCGGCGCGGGGCCCGGCGCGCCGGGGGAAACGGTCATCTCCAGATGCGTGACCAGCGTCGCCAGCTTGCCGGGGGGGAGGGGGAGAAATCCGTTCTGCAAAGGAAGGCCTCGCGGGAACCCGGACTTGAAGAGCGTCCTCATCGTGACGATGTGCAGATCTTCTCGCGTCTTCGCCGGGAGTTGTCCATGAAGATCGTCGCCGCCCTTATCGCGTCCGCCCTCCTCTTCGCGCCGGGGGCGACGACGCCCTCCGCCGCGCAGTCGGGCCATGCAGGGCACCGCACCGCTCAAGCCTCCAAACCCGCCGATACCCCGGCCGTCAAGGCGTTCCGCGCCATCAACGACAAGATGCACAAGGACATGGCGGTCGAGTTCTCGGGCGATGTCGACGTCGACTTCGTCCGCGCCATGATCCCCCATCATGAAGGCGCGGTGGCGATGGCCCGCGTCCTTCTCGATCATGGGGGCAAGGATCCCGAAACCCGCAAGCTCGCCGAGGAGATCATCCGCGCTCAGGAGAGCGAAATCGCCATGATGAAGGCGTGGCTCGCGAAGCGAGGAAAATGACCGAATTACACTGTAGAAACGCTTCGTTCGGCTCGCTTGCGGATCGCCGCCGTTCCGCCTCCGAAAGTCCTTGCTCCCGGCCTTCGGCGCGTGCACACAAGAGCTTCGGTCGGAGGAAAGGTCCCGGCGTTCATGAAGCGCGTTCTCGATTATGTCTGGCCCGCGATCGGGCTGGCCGCCGTCGTCTTCTCCGGATGGTTGCTCTACAACGAGCTGCAGGACATTTCCGCCGACGACGTCATGGCGAGTCTCGCCGCCATCCCCGCGCATCGCTGGGGATTGGCCGTGCTCTCGACGCTCGGCGCCTATGCCGCGCTCGCCTGGTATGATCGGATCGCGCTCCAACATCTCGGGCACAAGCTCGGCTGGGGCTTCATTTCCGCCGTCTCCTTCACGACCTATGCGCTCTCCCACAATATCGGCGCGTCGGTGTTCTCCGGCGCGGTGGTCCGCTATCGCGCCTACAGCACCAAGGGTCTGACGGCGGGCGAGATCGGCGTCCTCGTCGCCTTGTGCTCCTTCACCTTCGCGCTGGGCACGATCGTGCTGGGCGGCATCGTCCTCGTGGGCGAGCCGCAATTCATGCAGCGGCTGGTGGATGTGCCGATCTGGCTCGCGCGGCTCGCGGGCTTCGGCATGCTCGCCTTCGTCGCGCTTTACGTCGCGGGTTCGCTGCTCGGGCTCAAGCCGCTCCGGATCGGCAAGTTCCAGCTCTTCTATCCCCGGCCGGAAATCGTGATGCGGCAGTTGGTGGCGGCTCCGCTGGAGCTCTTGGCCGCCGCGGGCATCATCTATTTCGCTCTGCCGGCGGAAGCGGGGATCACCTATTTCGAGACGCTCGGAGCGTTCCTCGCATCCTTCTCCGCCGCGCTCCTGTCGCATGCACCCGGCGGTCTCGGCGTGCTCGAATTCGTGTTCCTGAAGGCGGTGCCCGGGGTCCAGCCCGCGGACGTCATCGCGGCGCTGCTCGTCTTCCGGCTGCTTTATCTGCTGATCCCGCTGGCCGTAGCCTGCATCGCGGTGCTGATCTTCGAACGGTCCAAGCTCGCGGAAGCCGTCAAACAGGTGCGGACGGGCGCCTGAGCCCGACCGCAACCCTCACTGACGATATTGCTGGATCCGCGTCGTCCGAAGCCCGGCGAGGCCGTGCTCGTCGATCGAGCCCTGCCAGGATAGGAACTCCTCCACGGTCAGCGTGTAGCGGCTGCAGGCCTCTTCAAGGCTCAGCAATCCGCCGCGCACCGCCGCGACGACTTCCGCCTTGCGGCGGATCACCCATCGGCGCGTGCCGGGGGAGGGAAGATCGGCGACGGTCAAGGGAGAACCGTCGGGCCCGATTACATATTTGACCCTGGGACGGAAGGGCTCGGTCATGGAACGCTCACACTCTGTCGGATGACCAACATCAAAAAGACCATACGAATGTGCGACTTAAGAATTGTTGAACCGTGCAATCGAACTTTTTCCCGTTTCGGGACGGCCGCTGGACCGCGCCCTTCGGGGTCGCCGGTGACGTGCGGCGACGAGCCCATATTGCGCCGTAAAGTTGAAGGATCCCTGAATCGGCGACGGGGGTGGAAGACGGGCTCCGGCGACGTTATGATCCGCCCGTCCCATTTCGCGGTTTCCGAATGAACGTCGATCTCGAACTCCCCGGTCGTCCCGAAGACACGCGCGTCGTCGTCGCGATGTCGGGCGGCGTGGATTCGTCGGTCGTCGCGGCGCTTCTCGTCCGCGCGGGTTATGACGTGGTCGGCCTCACGCTGCAGCTTTATGATCACGGCGCGACGGTGCACCGCGCGGGCAGCTGCTGCGCGGGTCAGGACATCCACGATGCCCGCCGCGTCGCCGATGCGCTCGGCATCCCCCATTACGTGCTCGATTACGAGAGCCGCTTCCGCGAAGAGGTCATCGACCGCTTCGTCGACGGCTATCTCGCGGGCGAGACCCCCGTGCCCTGCATCGAATGCAATCGGCAGATCAAGTTCCGCGACCTTCTCGCCACCGCGCGGGAATTGGGCGGCAAGGCTCTCGCGACGGGGCATTACGTCGTCGGTCGGGCCGCATCAGGCGGCCGACGCGGTTTGTTCCGCGCCGCCGATCCCGATCGCGACCAGAGCTATTTCCTCTATGCGACCACGCAGGAGCAGCTCGACTTTCTGCGCTTTCCGCTGGGCGACGTTCCCAAGAGCGAGACCCGCGCCATCGCCCGCGATCTCGGTCTCGTCGTCGCGGACAAGAAGGACAGCCAGGACATCTGCTTCGTTCCCGAGGGCCGCTATACCGACGTCATCGCGAAGCTGCGGCCCGATGCCGCGACCGCGGGCGAGGTGGTTCACCTCGACGGGCGCGTGCTCGGTCGGCACGAGGGCGTCGTCAACTTCACCGTCGGCCAGCGCCGCGGGCTGGGCCTCGCGACGGGCGAACCGCTTTACGTGGTCCGCCTCGACGCCGCCGCGGCGCGCGTCTATGTCGGCCCCCGCGAGGCGCTCGCGACGCGCAGGCTTCGGCTCCGCGACGTGAATTGGATCGGCGACGGTCCCGCCGAAGCGATCGGCCCGGAAGGGCTCGAACTCGCCGTTCGCGTCCGTTCCACGCGTGCGCCGCAGCCCGCCGTCCTGCGCCGCGTCGACGACGTCTTCGAAGTGGAATTGCCCGAGGGCGAATACGGCGTGTCTCCGGGGCAGGCCTGCGTCTTCTACGACGCCGCGGCGGATCGCGCGCGCGTCCTGGGCGGCGGCACGATCGCACGCGCGACCGATGCCGCGGTCCGTTCCGCCGCCTGACCTGCCGAAGGGAGATTTGCCGAATGGGCGCCGAGCTCGACAAGGCCTCGATCGAGAAGGCCTATGCCCGTTGGGCGCCCGTCTATGATTTCGTCTTCGACACGGTGATGTCGACGGGCCGCAAGGAAGCCGTCGCCGCCGCCGAACGCTGCGGCCCGCGCATTCTCGACGTGGGTGCGGGCACGGGGCTCGAATTCCCCTATTTCTCCCCCGCGACCGAACTGACCGCCGTCGATCTGTCGGAGGCCATGCTGCGCAAGGCCAAGGAGCGCGTCGAAAAGGCGGGCTTGGTCGCCGTGCGCGGCATTCTCGTCATGGACGCGACCCGCCTCGCCTTCGAGGACGACGTCTTCGACGCGGTCGTCGCGCCTTACGTCCTGACCGTCGTGCCCGAGCCCGAGCGGACCTTGGACGAATTGATGCGCGTCGTGCGTCCGGGCGGCGAGGTCGTGCTGGTCAACCATATCGGCGCGGAGACGGGGGCCCTGGCCGCCGTGGAGAGCTGGCTCGCCAAGCGCACCAAGGATCTCGGCTGGCGTCCCGAATTCCCCTGGTCCCGGGTCGGGAACTGGCTCGATGCGCGGCCCGCCGCGCGGCTCCTCGAAAGGCGGGCGCTTCCGCCCATGGGGCTCTTCACCCTGATCCGCATCGCCAAGCGCGTCGGCGTCGACTGAACGGGTCCGGTACCGCGGCGCCGTCCTGCCGGCCGGGCTCCGTGCGTCTCGATTTCGGCATTCGCGTCCTTGACACCCCCGGCGACGGAAGCCTATATCCGCCTCGCTCGCGACGGCCTCGGCCGCCGCGCGGTGGCGGAGTAGCTCAGCCGGCTAGAGCAGAGGAATCATAATCCTTGTGTCGGGGGT
>CAYNUN010000196.1:0-4477 GCA_964400345.1 uncultured Methylobacteriaceae bacterium | reverse complement strand
ATGATGCAGGAGGAGCGGTCGCAGCATCGCAACAAGGCCAAGGCCATGGATCTGCTGCGGACGCGGATCTTCGACCTCGAAAGGCAGCGGCTCGCGAACGAGCGTGCGGCCGACCGCCGGTCGCAGGTGGGTTCGGGGGATCGTTCCGAACGCATCCGCACCTACAATTTCCCGCAGGGGCGGGTGACCGACCACCGCATCAATCTCACCCTCTACAAGCTGCCGCAGGTCTTGGAAGGGACGGCGCTCGACGAACTCGTCGACGCGATCGTCACCGAGCATCAGGCGGCGCTGCTGGCCGAGGAGACCGGCACGGCATGACCTCCCTCCCGAACATCTCCGCCGAGACGACCCGTCTCGAAGCGCTCAAGCGCTTGGGCGAAGCCTTCCGCGACGTCGGCATCGAGACGGCGCAGCGCGACGCGCGGCTCCTGATGCTCGACGCCGTCGGCATCGCGCATCCCGACCTGATCCGCGCGCCGCGCGAGGCGATCGGGGCCGCCGCCGCGAAGAAGCTCGCTGCGCATGCGCAGCGCAGGCTCGAACGCGAGCCCGTGGCCCGCATCCTCGGCGAATGGGAGTTCTGGAGCCTGCCCTTCTCGCTGCATCCGGAGACGCTGGTGCCCCGCCCCGACAGCGAGACGGTCGTGGCGGCGGCGCTGATCGCGCTGGGAGACCGACGGCACGAGAGCGCGGGCCTGCGGGTGCTCGATCTCGGGACCGGGACCGGGTGCCTCCTGATCTCGCTGCTGTCGGAAATGCCGGGCGCGTCCGGCCTCGGCGTCGACCTGTCGGCGGCGGCGGTCGAGACGGCGCGGTTCAACGCGCTGCGCAACAAGGTTCAGGACCGCGCGGAATTCCGGGTCTCCGACTGGATCGAGACGGTCGAGGGCCGTTTCGATCTCGTGGTGTCGAACCCGCCCTATATCGCGGACGCGGTGATCGAGGGGCTCGAGCCCGAAGTGCGGGTCCATGACCCCAGGCTCGCGCTGTCGGGCGGGCCGGACGGTCTCGACGCCTATCGCCGGATCCTCGACGTGCTGCCGCAGGTGCTGGCCCCGGGCGGCGTCGCGGCGTTGGAAATCGGCTCCGATCAGGCCGAAGCGGTGGCCGCGTCCGCACGGGAGGCAGGCTTCACGGTCGAGGGACCGTTCGCGGATTTCGGTGCACGGCCGCGCGCTCTGGTCCTGCGGGGGAGATCCTGAGCCGCGTGCGCGGGTCGACCTTGGAGGTTTCCGAAGGGGTGCACCCGATTCCGCTTGGTTTCGACGCTGCGAACGCTTATGGTTCGTATCGACGGAATCATCGGTCGAATTTCCGCAAGAATGAAGCGCTCGTCGATGCGCCGCACCGGTTCGCCGGGATCGGATATCCGAGCAGCCTCCCAACCTTCCTGCGCAGGCAAGCCGACGCATCATCCGTAACGGACATCACCATGCGGACCGCAAGACGGTTCCCGGCGAAGGCGGTCATGCCGCGCGACGTCGAGGCGAAGGATCACCCTCGGGGCTTCGCGACCCAACCCAAACCGACCGTCGATGATCCGGCGGTTTTCCCTCTCGACCTGAGCGTGACGGATAAGGACGTTCGATGAGACCCAATCATCAGAACAAGCGGATGCGGGGCCGGAATCGCGGCGGCGGTGGCGGCGGCGGCGGGGGAGGCGGCGGCAAGGGTCCCAACCCCCTGACCAGAAGCTACGAGTCGAACGGGCCGGACGTGAAGATCCGCGGCACCGCGCATCACATCGCCGAGAAATATCTCCAGCTCGGACGTGACGCGCAGGCGTCGGGCGACTACGTCAACTCCGAGAACTATTTCCAGCATGCCGAGCATTATCTGCGCATCATCGCCGCGGCGAATGAGCAGATGCGCCTGCAGAATCCGAACTTCCGGCCCTATGAAGTGCCGGATCAGGATCAGGACGAAGACGAGGACGGCGACGACATGGGCTCGCCCGTCTTCGCGCCGAATGCGCCTCAGCCGGATGTGCGTTTTCCGCAGATTTCGGGCGACGGCGAACAGCCGGACATGGCGGGGCGGCCCTATCCGCCGCGCGAAGGCGGCGAGTTCCGCTCGCGTCGCGACCGTTTCCGCGATCGGGACCGGGGCGACTTCCAGCCTCGCGACAGCCAGCCGCGTGAAGGTCAGGAGCCGCGCGCGCCGCGCGAGGGGGGCGACTTCCAGCCCCGCGAACAGCGCGAGCCCCGCGAATTCCGTCCGCGCGAGCCGCGCGAAGGCGGCGAGTTCCGTCCGCGTCAGGAGCCCGTCGAGGGGCGCGAGCCGCGTGAAGGTCGGTTCAACCGCTTCGACCGTCGCGGTCCGCGGCCGGATCGGCCGCCGATGCCCGAAGGCGCGGAACAGCCCGGCCTGCCCGCCTTCATCACGGCGCCCGTGCGTGCGCCGGCCGTCGAGGCTCCCGAGCCCGTCGAAGCGCCGGCCGTGGTCGCCT
Organism: uncultured Methylobacteriaceae bacterium; assembly: GCA_964400345.1. Classification (GTDB taxonomy): domain Bacteria; phylum Pseudomonadota; class Alphaproteobacteria; order Rhizobiales; family Beijerinckiaceae; genus JAIXZO01. The sequence goes on along the minus strand of CAYNUN010000196.1, from coordinate 2,025 downwards.
CCGCCGAAGGCGAAGGCTTCCCCGTGAAGGAGCGTCGTCGCCGCGGTCGTCCGCGCAAGGTCGTCGAGGGCGAAGCCCCGGCGGGAGCGCAGGACGGGGAAGACTGATCCCTGCAGACCGATCCTGCGGGGTCGGTCGTCGTCCCATCATCCGAAACGATCCGAAAGGAGGGCCTCGTGCCCTCCTTTTTCTTTTTCCGGCACATTTTGCGGAGCCCGTCATGACACTGGACGATTTCACCGATCTCATCGCGACCGTCGCGCCCGCCATCGCAGGGGCCTTGGGCGGTCCTCTGGCCGGGCTGGCCGCCCGCGCGGTCGCCGAAGCGCTCACGGGCGATGCGGACGCCTCGCCCGTGAGCGTCGCAGCGCGGCTCGCCGGCGCGCGGCCGGAGGACCTCGCGGCCCTGAAGGCGGCGGATGCGGATTTCAGGCTGGAACTGCGGAAGCTCGACATCGATCTCGAGCGCATCGCGGCCGAGGATCGCCGCAGCGCCCGCGCGCGGGAGATGCGTCTGCGCGATCATGCGCCGGCGGTTCTCGCCGTGGGCGTGACGATCGGCTTTTTCGGCGTCTTGGCTCTGGTGCTGCATCAAGGCCTGAAGCCGCAGGGCGGCGAGGCGGTTCTCGTGATGCTCGGCGCGCTCGGGACGGGATGGACGGCGGTGCTGAATTACTATTTCGGCTCGTCGGCGGGGTCCGCCGCCAAGAACGACATCGTCGAACGGCTTGCGAGGCGGTGATGCGCGCGGCATGGATCGAAGCCTTGGCGCGCGCGCTCGCCGGATGGCGGAAGCGCAGGGCGTCGCGCCGCCCGCCGCCGCCGCCCGCCGTGCCGGCCTGGCTCACGGAAGCGGAGCGCCTGAAGGGCGTGAGCGAAGTCCCGGGGCCGGAATCGAACCCCGCGATCATGGATTGGGCGGAAGCGCAGGGCGGTTGGGTCGAGCGCTTCTACAAGGGCGACGACGTGCCGTGGTGCGGGCTGTTCGTGGCCCATTGCCTGCTGCGCGCGGGGATCGGGGGCCCCAAGAACCCGCTCGCGGCGCTCGCTTGGGCGGATTGGGGGCGACCGTTGAGCGCGGCGGTCGCGGGAGCGGTGCTCGTCTTCCGCCGGCCGGGCGGCGGGCATGTCGGATTCTGCGTCGGCGAGGATCGCGATGCGCTGCATGTCTTGGGCGGGAACCAGTCCGACGCCGTCTCCGTCGTGAGGATCGCCCGCGATCGGCTGGTCGCGATCCGCTGGCCCGAAGGCGCGCCGCCGCCGCGGCACGCTCCGCCGCAGGCGGAAATCGCGAGAGGCCTGTCCCGGAACGAAGCCTGAGCGAGAACAGGCGCCGGCCTTCGCGCCGTCAGCCTTCGCCCATCAGCCGGAGAACGTCCGCCTGCAGCGCGGCGTACAACGCCATGGTGCGCGCCATGGGCGGAACGCCCGAATCCGCTTCGATCGCCAATTCTTCTGCGAAGAGCGTCAGCTTGAACGTCAGATGACGGCGATCGGGTGCGGGGGTCATGATGAGTTGCGTGACCAGTTCCCCCGGATCGTCTTCGCAGGGCGCGCCGTCCTCGTCCATCTCGGCGGCGCGGGCGAGGAAGAAACGACGCATCATGTCGTCGTAGCGGCTCGCCTGTCCTGCCTCGGTCCGGAAATCGGGAAAGAAAGCGATGTTGTTGAAGTGTCCCTGACCCGCGTCGGGACGATCATTTCCACGTCGACTCATTCACGCACTCCAATCAAACGACTACGAACGCGAATCATGCCCGATGCAGGCCCCGTGATTGACAATTGACTTCAAGTGCTCAAATTGAGCAATCCTCCAAAGGGAGGGTCAGGGTCGTCCAAATTGCATGACGCAACGTCATGATCAGTCGATCGGAGAGCGCTCGACGCCGAAGACGGAGCCCGGCCGTAATGCTCCGCCCTCAACGACTTGGGCATAGACGCCGAAATCGGAATGCCCGTAGGCTTCGTCCAGCGCGCGCGGGATCCGCATGTCGCGGAAGCCCGTGACGGGATCGACGTCGGTCG
>CAYNUN010000195.1:0-4483 GCA_964400345.1 uncultured Methylobacteriaceae bacterium | reverse complement strand
AGCCAACCGCATTGTGACCATACCACCACTGCACCATCGCATCTTGCACTCCAGACCAGACGATGTAGGACTTGGCCTAATAGAGCGAGACCGGAAGCGCCGCTTTGTTGCCGACATGCAGCATCGCGATGGTGACGATGAAGGCGAGATAGAACCAGTTCGCCACATAGATGTGCGGCTCGCTGCGCTTCTTCAGCGTGAGCAGGAACACCAGCAGATAGACGACCCAGACCACGGTCAGCCAGAGATCGGCGTACCATTCCGGTTCGGCGTATTCCTTGGATTGCGTGATGCCGAGCAGATAGCCCGTGCCCGCGATCACGATGAAGAAGTTGTAGCCGAGGATCACGAACCACGGGGCGATGTCGCCCGCCAGCCGTGCGTGGCTCGTGCGCTGCACGACGTAGAGGGACGAGGCGAGAAGCACGTTGCCGCCGAAGGCGAAGATCACGGCGGAGGTGTGCAGCGGCCGCATGCGGCCGAAATTCAGCCAGGCCGTATCGAAATTCAGCGCCGGATAAGCGAGCTGGAAGGCGATGATCACGCCGACGAGGAAGCCCGCGATGCCCCAGACCATGGCGGCGACGGTGGCGAACTTCACGGGCCCCATATTGTAGTTCGGGCGGCCGTCGATCGTCTGCGGGACGGGTTCGGCGGGGCGGGCGAAATAGCGATTGAAGATCGCGAAGATGCTCACCACGGCGCCGACGAAGAAGAGGAAGGCGTGGAAGCCGTAGGCGGCCTCCCACGCATTCGCCGTCACGATGATCGACACCGCCGCCAATGCGAGCATCGCGAGGGCGGTGCCCCCTTCTCCGAAGGTGAGCGCCTTTTCGACGCGGACGGCTTGGGCCATGTCGGCTCTCCGATTCATCGTCTCGTCTTCGATGCGCGGTCCGCTCCGCCGAAGCGCGAGCCGGACCGCCGCCGAGGGGCGTCGCCCGAGATCGGGCCGACTCCCGCCGAGGACTTTGATCCCCGCGACCGCGGCGGGCCTTGATCGATGTCAAGCGGGGACGCCGCTCCCCTGCGCCGGCTTGTCGCAGGGTCGCTCCCGCCGCCGCGCGGCCGGAAGCGTGAGGGGGAGCGCGCAAACCGATGCGGCTCTGCCGCGTTGTCGTCGTGGGATCGAGGGGTCGCAGGCGTGGACGAACGGAGTCGGATCGCGAAGACGGAGTCGGAAACGGCCCCCGCCACGGGCGGGCGCGCGACGCAGGCGCGGACGGAGGCGGGACGGGAGAACCATGCTCCGCCGCCCTCCGCGGCGTCGCTGCCGCATGACGGGAGGGTGCTGCTCGCCGACGTGCTTCAAGGCGGGGATCGTCGACCGCTCGCGCTGCTCGCGGCGGGGATCGTGACGGCGCTCCTCTTCAACATGATCGGGCAGGTGCAGTTGAACACCTGGAACGGCGCGTTCTTCGATTCCATCGAGGCCCGCGACGTCGGGCGCTTCCTGCCGCTGTTCGGCGTGTTCTTTCTGATCGTGGCGCTGCTTCTGGCGGCCGTCGTCGCGCAGACGCGGTTGCAGGAACTGTTCAAGGTGCGCCTGCGCGGCGCGCTGAGCCGTTCGCTGCTCGACCGATGGTTCGAGCCGGGCCGGGCCTATCGTCTGCCCTTCATGGGTCCGCAGGGCGCGGCCCCCGACCAGCGCATGCAGGAGGACGCGCGGCTGTGCGCGGACCTCACCACGGAACTGAGCGTGGGCATGCTGCAATCGGCCATGCTGCTCGTCACCTTCATCGCGGTGCTGTGGGGGCTGTCGCCCGAACTCCGGTTCAGCCTCGCGGGCATCGCGATCGTGGTGCCGGGCTATATGGTGTGGATCGCGATCGGCTATGCGGGGATCGGCTCCGGCCTCACCTGGATCGTGGGCAAGAAGCTCATCGCGCTCAATACCGAGCGCTATGCGCGCGAAGCCGAACTGCGCTTCGCGCTCGTGCGGGTGAACGAGAACGCCGAAGGCGTCGCGCTCTACGGCGGCGAGCGGGACGAGAGGCGCAATCTCGACAGGTCCGTGGAGGCCGTGCTGGCGGCGGGTCGCAGGTTGTCCATCGCGCTGTCGCGGCTGACCTGGATCACCTCCGGTTACGGCTGGATCGCGCTCGTCGTGCCGATCATCGCCGCGGCCCCCGGCTTCTTCACGGGCGAATTGACCTTCGGCGAATTGATGATGGTGGTGGGCGCCTTCCATCAGGTGCAGGCGTCGTTGCGTTACTTCGTCGACAATTTCCCCAAGATCGCCGATTGGCGCTCGGCGATGCACCGCGTGGCGATGTTCCGCGACGCGCTCGCCGCCGTGGACGAGGACGGCGCGGCCGACCGGATCGTCCTCGAGCCGCATCCGGAGGGTCTGCTGTCCTTCGAGAACGTGGCGATCTCGCTGATCGACGGCAGCATCGTCGTGGAGGAGGCGACGGCGGAGATCGCCCGCGGGGAACGGGTGCTCCTCGAAGGGGAATCGGGATCGGGCAAGAGCACGATCTTCCGCGTGGTGGCGGGCCTGTGGCCGTGGGGATCGGGGCGGGTCCGCGTGCCGCCCGCCTCGGAGCAGATGTTCATGCCGCAGCGGCCCTATCTGCCCTTGGGAGCGCTGCGCGCCGCCCTCGCCTATCCCGCCGCGCCGGACGCCTTCCCCGACGAAGCGATCGAAGCGGCGCTGGAACGCGTCGGGCTCGGCGAGTTCCTGCCGGGGCTCGACCGGGACGAGCGCTGGGACAAGACCCTCTCGCTCGGCGAGCAGCAGCGCGTGGCCTTCGCGCGGCTCCTGCTCCACAAGCCATGCTGGATCTTCATGGACGAGGCGACCTCGGCGCTCGACGACGCCAATCAGGCCTCGATGCTGAGGCTGTTCGACGAGGAGTTGAAGGGCGCGACCGTCCTGTCCATCGCCCACCGCGCCGGGCTGGAGGCCTTCCACACGCGAAGGCTGCGCCTCGTGAAGACGCCGACGGGTTCGAAGATGTTCGTCCCGCGGCACAGGCCCGAGAAGCGGCGCGGCGGCTGGCGACGCTTCATCGGCGGCGACTGAGCCGGACAGGAACCAAGCGGATCGCGACCCGTTTTCGGCGAAACACCCGAAGGAGCCGCGACATGCTGAGATGGGCGCTGATCTTCTTCGTGATTTCGATCATCACGGGCGCATTGGGCTTTACGGGGATCTCGGCGACCTCGGAGCGGATCGCCAAGATCCTGTTCTACATCGCCGTGGCGCTGTTCCTGATCTTCCTCGTTCTGGCGCTTCTGGCGGGGGAAGCGCTGTTGTGAAGACCGGGAGCCGGGGTCAGCGGCCCCAGCGCAGCGCGATCGGGTTCGCGGCGCGGGCGAGTTCGAGCAAGCCCGCCTTGGTCGCCGGGTGGAGCGGCTCGAGCGGATGGCGCACGGCGTCGGACCGGATCACGCCGCCTTCCATCATCACGGTCTTCGTCGCGCGCAGGCCGCATTGACGGTTCTCGTAATTGATGAGCGGCAGGATCTCGGCATAGCCCTTGACGGCCTGATCGCGACGGCCCGCGAGATGGTCCATGACCACCGGGCGGATGAGGTCGGGCAGGAGCGCGCTCGCCATGGTCGCGGTGGCGCCGGCGTCGAGATCGGCCATCAGCGTGATCGATTCCTCGCCGTCGAACGGGCCTTCGATGACCGGGCCGCCCTGCTCGATCAGCGAGCGCAGCTTGCCCGCGGTGCCCGCCACCTCGATCTTGAAGGAGCGCACGAGCGGCAATTCCTTGGCGAGGCTCACGAGGAAGGGCACGGAGAGATTGACGCCCGACAAGGGCGCGTCCTGCACCATGATCGGCAAGCCCGTCGCGTCGGCGACGCGGGAGAACTGCTCGCGGATGCCCTTCTCGTCGGCGCGCAGCGTCGCGCCGTGATAGGGCGGCATCAGCATGAGCATGGCCGCGCCCGCGTCGCGCGCGGCGACGGCGCGCTGAACGGCGATCCGCGTCGAGAAATGGCTGCAGGTGACGATGACGGGCACGCGGCCCGCGACATGCTCCATCGACAGGCGGAGAAGGACGTCGCGCTCCTCGTCGGACAGCAGGAACTGCTCGGAATAGTTCGCGAGGATGCAGATCGCGTCGACGCCTTGATCGACCATGCAGTCGAGGACGCGGCGCATGCCTTCGAGATCGAGATCGCCGTTCTCGTGGAAGGGCGTGGGCGCGATCGGGAACATGCCGGTCTTCGGCACGGGACGGGGCGTTTCCATGGCTTTTCTTTCTTTGCGGGCCGCCCCGGTTCGGGCGGCTCGGCATTATGGAGGCGATCTAAATCGGATTAAAGAGCAGGCTGAACGACGGGCGACGGCCGCCGGGCTTTGCTTCCCTTCTCCCCTTGCGGGAGAAGGTGGCGCGAAGCGCCGGATGAGGGGTCGCACGATGGTTCCTCGGATACGGCATGGATTGACCGGCCGCTGAAACTCTTTCGGTCGCAAGACCCCTCATCCGGCCCGCCTGCGGCGGTCCACCTTCTCCCGCAAGGG
>CAYNUN010000194.1:0-4496 GCA_964400345.1 uncultured Methylobacteriaceae bacterium | reverse complement strand
TAGCCAGCGGATTTACAGTCCGCCCCCTTTGCCGCTCGGGACATTCCCCCACGGTCCGGACCCGAAGGCCGGACGATCGCGCCGCGCCCGAGGGCGACGGTGCGGGCGGTTTATGGTGGTCCGCCCGACCTCTGTCAACACGAAAAGGTTCGATCGCGCCCGTTTGCAGGAAGGCCCGGGGCCGTGCGATTGAAGACGCGTCAGGAGACCCGCCGTGAAGCGTTCCCGCTCTTATGATCCGCTTTCGAAGGAAGGGCGTCCGCCCCGCGACCGTGCGGAGGGACGACGCGATCGCGCGGCGGAAACCGCCGGGCGGGAGCGCGGCAAGCCTCATCGATCGGACGAGCGCCCGGGTATCGAAGGGCCGCGGCACGGGCGGGTGATGATCTACGGCGTGCATGCCGTGCATGAGGCCCTGCGCAATCCGAAGCGGCGCGTGCATCGCATCCATGCGAGCGAGAACGCGCTGCAACGCCTGCAGGACGCGGGAATCACGCCGGGGCGCGCCGAGATCGTCCGCGTTCGACCGGAGGAGTTGGACCGGGCGCTCGGGACGGACGCCGTCCATCAAGGCATCGCGATCGAGGCGGAGCCGCTGCTCTCGCCCGCGCTCGAGGATCTCGCGCCCGAAGGCGTGGTGCTCGTCCTCGATCAGGTCACCGACCCGCATAATGTGGGCGCGATCCTCCGGACCGCCGCAGCCTTCGCGGTGAAGGCGCTGATCCTGACCGAGCGCCACAGCCCGAGCGCGACGGGCGTCTTGGCGAAGGCGGCGTCGGGCGGATTGGAACATTGCCCGATCATCACGGTGACCAATCTGGCGCAGGCCCTCGCCAAGCTGGGCGATCTCGGCTTCTTCCGCATCGGCCTCGATTCGGACGGGCCGGATGATCTGCGCGGCGTCGTACCGACACCCCCGATCGCGCTGGTGCTCGGAGCCGAAGGCAAGGGTCTGCGACGACTCACGCGGGAACGCTGCGATGCTCTGGCACGGCTCGACATGCCGGGCGCGATCCGGAGCCTGAACGTCTCCAACGCCGCCGCCCTGGCGCTTTTCGCGGTTTCCGCGGCGCGCTGAACGAACCGCGGCCCTAAGGTCCTCTCCTCTCCATCACGACATCCTTCCGCTGCGCCGCACACATAGACGAAGTGCCGGCACGACCCCGCGCGCGCTTGGGTCTATATTCTACGCATCGAATATGGGGTTTACCGGACCTACGAAAGACGAATGCAGAGCCGTTCGACGGGGTCCGGGATCGTCGCACCGCACAGGGGGAAACGACACATGACCATGGCAGCCACGACGAGCGGAACGAAAGTCCGCCCGATGACGCGGGAGGAGAAGCGGGTCATCCTCGCCTCGTCCCTCGGTACCGTCTTCGAATGGTACGATTTCTATCTCTACGGTGCGCTGGCCGTCATGATCGGGGCGCAGTTCTTCTCCGCCTTCGACGTCGCGACCCGCAACGTGTTCGCGCTGCTCGCCTTCGCGGCGGGCTTCCTCGTGCGCCCGTTCGGCGCATTGGTCTTCGGCCGGTTGGGCGACCTCGTCGGCCGCAAATACACATTCCTGATCACGATCCTGATCATGGGCCTGTCGACCTTCGCGGTGGGCCTGCTGCCGAGCTACGCCTCGATCGGCTGGCCCGCGCCCGTGATCCTCATCGTCCTCCGCATGCTGCAGGGCCTCGCGTTGGGCGGCGAATACGGCGGCGCAGCGGTCTATGTGGCCGAACATGCGCCCGTCGGACGTCGCGGCTTCTACACCGCCTGGATCCAGACGACGGCGACGCTCGGCCTGCTCCTGTCGCTGATCGTGATCCTCAGCCTGCGCATCTATCTGGGCGAGAAGGACTTCGCCGATTACGGCTGGCGCATTCCCTTCCTCGGTTCGGCGGTGCTGCTCGCGATCTCGGTCTGGATCCGTCTGCAGATGCACGAGTCGCCCGCCTTCCAGAAAATGAAGGAAGAGGGAACCCAGTCGAAGGCGCCGCTGTCGGAAGCCTTCGGGCAATGGAAGAACCTGCGGCTGGTCATCATCGCGCTGCTCGGCATGGTCGCGGGTCAGGCAGTGGTCTGGTACACGGGACAGTTCTACGCGCTGTTCTTCCTCCAGAGCATTCTGAAGGTGGATCTGTTCACGGCCAACGTGCTGATCGCCTGGTCGCTGATCATCGGCACCGGCGGGTTCATCTTCTTCGGCTCGCTGTCGGACCGCATCGGCCGCAAGCCGGTGATCCTCGCGGGCTGCCTCGTCGCGGCGCTCTCCTTCTTCCCGCTGTTCCAGATGCTGACGAAGGCCGCCAACCCGACCCTCGACAAGGCGCTGGCCACGGTGAACGTTCAGGTCGTAGCCGACCCCGCCAAATGCGGCTCGGTGTTCGACCCGGTCGGCATCCGGACCTTCACCGAACCCTGCGACGTGGCCCGCGTGGCGCTCGCCCGTTCGGCGATCAAATACGACTTCACGCCGGCTCCGGCGGGTTCGGTCGCCAAGGTCCAGGTGAACAACAAGGACGTGGCGATCGCGGCGACCATCCCGGCCAATATCACCGCCCTCACGGCGGCGGCGGCCGAGGCGGGCTATCCCAAGGCGGGCGACCCGTCGATCGTGAAGCTCAATTCGGTCATTCCGAACACGACGCAGGCCTGGACCTGCATCGCGATCCTTACGGTTCTGGTTCTCTTCGTGACGGCCGTCTACGGCCCGATCGCGGCGGCTCTCGTCGAGTTCTTCCCGACCCGCATCCGCTACACCGCGATGTCGCTGCCCTACCACATCGGCAACGGCTGGTTCGGCGGCTTCCTGCCTCCGACGGCCTTCGCGATGGTGGCCGCCACGGGCGACATCTATTACGGCCTCTGGTACCCGGTGGTCATCGCGCTCGGCACCTTCGTCATCGGCCTGATCTTCGTGCCGGAGACGAACAAGCGCGACATCTACGAAGAGCATTGACCGCGGCCGGGGCGGCGATGGCCGCCCCTCGTCCCGCCCGATGCGAAAGGCTCCGCCGGATCGGCGGGGCCTTTTTTCGTCTTGCGGGTCGGCGGGTTCAATAGGGGCAGATGCGCAGGCTCTCCCAACGCGGGCCGCCTCCGAATCCGTCCCGGACCTGCCGCCGGATCACGCGGCAGGACTCGACCCGACGATGACGCGGCACGACGACATGGCCGCCCCCGTAACGAAAGCCGTCATGGTAACGGGGCCATGCATGCACGGGCGACGGATAACCGTAGTCGTATCCGTAGCCGTAACGGTAACCATAGCCGTATCCATAGGCGGGGCGGCCGGACGCGATGATCGAGCCGAGAGCGAGTCCGCCGATGATGCCGACGGCCGCAGCCGCACCGGGCGACCATCCGCCGCCGCGGTGATGGTGGTATCGGCCGCCGTAGCGTCCGTCATGATAGGCCGAGGCGGGCGTGACGCTCGCCGTCGCACCGGCGACGACCAACGCGCAACCCAGAGTCGCCGCAGTCATGCGCGATCGTTTCATGGGTTCATCCTCTCGATGGTGCGAAGACCATGCGCGGATCGGACTGAACCCGACCTGAACGCCCGTCGCGCGGGACGAGCCTCCATCGGGACGGGGCTTGCGTCGGGACGATCGTCTTGTTAGCCCAACGTTCGGGGCCGGATTAGCACAGCGGTAGTGCAGCGGTTTTGTAAACCGAAGGTCGGGGGTTCGATCCCCTCATCCGGCACCATTCGATCAAGAGAGCGGGACGCGGCCGCGCCCTTCGGGCTTCCCGCCGGCGCACCGATTTACTGCCGCCGAACCCGCTCTAAACTCACCCGCACGACGGACGCGCGCGAAGGCGCGCCGATGCTGCTGCCGGGAGCGCGCGCATGGACGACTTTCCGAAGACGGATGCGAATTACGCGCCGTTGACCCCCGTGCAGTTCCTGCGCAGGGCCGCCGCGGTTCATGCGCGGAAGACCGCGATCGTGCACGGTGCGCTCCGACGCAGCTATGCGGATTTCGGAGCCCGCGCGCGCGCCCTCGCCTCCGCGCTCCGCCGGGCGGGGATCGCCCGCGGCGACCGCGTATCCGTGATGCTGCCCAACATCCCCGAAATGCTGGAGGCGCATTTCGGCGTGCCGGGCGCAGGCGCGGTGCTGAACGCGATCAATACGCGGCTCGATCCGGCCGGCGTCGCCTTCATCGTCGCCCATGCGGAAAGCCGGATCCTGATCGCGGATCGGGAGTATGAGGCGGCCGTGCGGGCCGCCGCCGCGGCGTGCCCGGACCTGACGGTGATCATGGTCGACGACGCGGAGGGCGGCGCCGCCGCGTCGGAATACGAGCGGTTCCTCGCTTCGGGTGATCCCGCCGAGGACTTTCTCGATCCGCTCGACGAATGGGACACGATCGCGCTCAACTACACCTCGGGCACCACAGGCGATCCGAAGGGCGTGCTCTACCATCATCGCGGCGCCTGCCTGAACGCCTTCGGCAACGCGATGACCTTCGGGCTTTCGACGGAGACGTCCT
>CAYNUN010000193.1:0-4521 GCA_964400345.1 uncultured Methylobacteriaceae bacterium | reverse complement strand
CCTACATCACCCACGGCGTGCTGTCGGGCGGCGCGGTCGCGCGCATCGCCTCCTCTAAGCTCAAGGAACTCGTGCTGACCGACACGATCCAGCCCACCGAGGCGGTGAAGGTCGCCCGCAACATCCGCGTCGTCTCCGTCGCCGCCCTCATGGGCGAAGCCATCGGCCGCACGGCGCTGGAACAGAGCGTGTCGAGCCTGTTCGACTGATCTCGTGCCCGACGTCGGTTCATTCGCGCTCTTCTTCGCGGCGGCCTTGCTGCTCGCGGTCACGCCTGGGCCGGGCATCTTCTACGTCGCCGCGCGGACGCTCGTCGGTGGTCGCGCCGAGGGCGCAGCGTCGAGCTTCGGCACGGGGCTCGGCGGAATGGTCCATGTGGCCGCGGGCGCGCTCGGCGTCTCGGCCTTGGTGCTCGCGAGCGCCGAACTGTTCACGGCGCTCAAGCTCGTCGGCGCGGGTTATCTGGTGTGGTTGGGCGTGCGGACGGTGCTCGCCGCCCGCCGCGACGCGGACGTCGCTCTCGGCGATGATGCGACCGCGCCGATCGGTCCCGCCAAAGCGTTTCGGGAAGGCGCGCTCGTCGAGGCGCTGAACCCCAAGACCGCCGCCTTCTTTCTCGCCTTCATCCCGCAATTCGTCGACCCGTCCCGCGGGTCGGTCGCGCTGCAGTTCGTCGTTCTGGGAACGGTGTCCGTCGGGCTGAACACGCTCGCCGACATCGTGGTGGCCTTCGCGGCGGGGCGCATTCGCGAGGGCGCGTCGGCGCGGCCCGGGCTGATCCGGCGGTTGCGGGAGGTTTCGGGCGGCGCGATGGTGGCGCTGGGCGTCGGGCTCGCGTTTGCGAAGCGGCCGGGGTGAGCGGCGGTCAGGCTCCCGAGCCGGAACTGATCCTGACCTCGTTCGATGATCGCAGGTGATGCACCGCTCGGGCGAGTGCATTGAAAACGACATCATTCGATGATGAAATCGAAGCGTCAGGAGGCCCCCATGCGCACGACGCTCGCCATCGACGATGCCCTTCTCGAAAAGGCCCGCAGCCTGAGCGGCCTTACGGAAACATCCGCTCTCGTCCGCGAGGGCCTGAAGGCGCTCGTCCAGCGTGAAAGCGCCCGGAGGTTGGCCCGGCTGGGCGGAACGGAGCCGCAGGCCAAAGACGTCCCGCGGCGACCGGGCGAGACCCGGTGATCCTGGTCGATACGTCGATCTGGATCGATCATTTCGCGCGGTCGGAGCCGCGGCTCATCGGTCTGCTCGACGCCGAGGAGGTCCTCGTCCATCCGTTCGTGACGGGCGAGATCGCGCTCGGCAATCTGAAGCAGCGCGCCGTCATCCTCGAAGCGCTCGACGCTCTTCCCTCGGCGGTCGAGGCGACGGAAGCCGAGGTCAGGCTTCTTGTCGAGACGGAGGGGCTGGCCGGCAGCGGCATCGGTTTCGTCGACGCTCATCTTCTCGCGTCCGTCCGCCTGACGGCCGGCGCGGCGCTGTGGACGCGCGATCGACGGCTGAAGGCCGTCGCCGAACATCTCGGCATGCACCGGAACCCTTGAGCCGTTCTTTGCGCTCGACGGCCCCCGGCGAGATGCCGATCAGCCCGCCTTCGGGACGTAATCGACGTCCGGCAGATCCATGAAATGAGCGTCGCAGGTCAGAAGACGCGCGCCTTTCTCGATCGCCGTCGCGTAGATGATCGCGTCCGCGGTCGCGAGGCCGTGCCTGCGGCAGAGATCGGCCGCTGAAATCGCGATCCGGGTATCGAGCGCGACGACCTCGCATTTCTGCGTGAAGGCGAGGATCCGGTCGGATGCCTCTTCGCCCCGCTCGCGTTGCAGCCATTTCGCCAATTCGAGCTGGACGAGCGTAGGCACGATCGTTCGCGAACGCTCCGGCATCTTCCGCCCGATCTCCGAGCCCGCAGGACCGTCGACCAGCCATTCGATCCAAGCCGAGGTGTCGACCACGATCATACGCGATCCTTGCGGTCGCGGTGCCCGGTGGTGTCCGCCCCTTTCGCGATCCCGCGCAGTTCGTCGAACTCGGGGACGGGCATGACGAGCACGCCCTTGCCTTTCGGAATGAAGACGAATTCCTGCCCGGCCCGCCAGCCTTGAGAATCGCGCACGGGCTTCGGGATCGAGATCTGGAACTTGGACGAGAGCGTCGCCGTATCGGCCATGATCTTACCTCCGACGTATCGATACGAAGCTCGTAAGAATATAGGTCGTCCCGCATCCCGACGCCACCCGTCATCCGTCGGTGACGCGCCCCTCGCGTTTGCCTCCCCCCGCATTCTCCGCTATACGCACGCCCGCGCCCGTCTGACACCCTTGGAGGCTCGGGCGCAGTCCGGAAGGCCGCTTCGGCGGCCTTCGTCTTTCAAAGGAAACGACCGATGGCCATGAAGAACCTCAAGGCGACGGTGCGCGCGAAGAGCGGCAAGGGGGCCGCCCGCGAACTCCGCCGTCAGGGCCTGCTCCCCGCCGTGATCTACGGCGGCGGCGAAGCCCCGCAGACGATCTCCCTCGACTACAACGCCGCGCAGAAGCTCATCTTCGCGGGCCACTTCCTCACCACGATGTTCGAGATCGACGTCGAGGGGACTCCGGTGCGCGCCATTCCGCGCGACTACCAGATGGATCCCGTCAAGGACTTCCCGATCCACATCGACTTCCTGCGCCTCAAGCCGGGCCAGAAGATCCGGGTGGAAGTGCCCGTCCACGTCGTCAATCAGGACGCCTGCCCGGGCATCAAGAACGGCGGCACGGTCAACATCGTGCTCCATTCGATCGAGATGAACGTCCCCGCCGAGAACATCCCGTCTTCGGTGGACGTCGACCTCACGGGCGTCGGCCTCAACGCCTCGATCCACATCTCGACGATCAAGCTGCCGGAAGGCTGCACCCCGGTCGACAAGGACGACTTCACCGTCGTGACGGTCGTGCCGCCGTCGGGCCTCAAGGACGAGCCGGCCGCTCCGGCCGCCGCCGCCCCGGCCCCGGCCGCCAAGGCCGCTCCGGCCAAGAAGTAAGGCTTCCCCTCCGGGAAGTTTCGAAGATCCTGCGAGCGGGCCCCGGCCCGCTCGCTCCGTTTTCGGCGGATGTTCGCGATGCTGCTGTTCGTGGGGCTCGGCAATCCGGGCGCGAAATATGCCGGCAACCGGCACAATATCGGCTTCATGGCCGTGGACGAGATCGCGCGCGTGCATCGCGCCGGGCCTTGGCGTCGCCGCTTCCAGGGCGAGGCGACCGAGGCCGTGATCGGCGGCGAACGCGCGATCCTGCTGAAGCCCGAAACCTATATGAACGAGTCCGGCCGCGCGGTGGGCGAGGCGATGCGCTTCTTCAAGATCGCGCTCGCGGACGTGATCGTCTTCCATGACGAGCTCGATCTCCCGCCCGCCAAGCTCCGCATGAAGCTCGGCGGCGGCAATGCGGGTCACAACGGCCTGCGCTCGATCACCGCGCTCTGCGGCAACGACTACCGCCGCGTCCGCATGGGCATCGGCCATCCCGGCGCGAAGGAACTCGTGCACGCCTATGTGCTGAACGATTTCGGCAAGGCCGAGCGCGACTGGGTCGAGGATCTCTGCCGCGCCTGCGCGGACAACGCCGATCAACTCGCCAAGGGCGACGACGTCGCCTTCCAGAACAAGATCCATCTCGCGATGGAAGGCCGCGGCTGGGGCGACGTGAAGACCTTGGGCGCCAAGGGGTGAGCGCTTCCGCTCGCCCGCTTGAAACCGCCCGGTGCGCTCCTCATACTCGTCACGATATTCGTGTTTTCGTGGAGCTCGCCATGAGAAACGTCACCATCGCGATGGACGACGATCTGGCCCGCCGCGCGCGGGTGGCCGCCGCAGCCGACGGCAAGAGCCTTTCGCGCTGGATCTCGGATCTTCTCGCCGCGAATCTCGGCGGCCGGACGTCGGCCGAGGCCGCCCGCGACTTCCTGTCCGGCCCCCTCGGCAATCTGACCGACGAGAACGGCCGCCTGCCGAACCGGGACGAGATCTATGCCGAGCGCGAGCGGAAGCTGCTTCGTTGACACCAATATTCTGCTCTACGCGCATGATCTCGCCGCGTCGGACAAGCGCGTCCGAGCGCGCGAATGGATCCTTGCGCTCTCCGAAATCGACGCGCTGATCATCAGCCCTCAAGTGATGAACGAGTTCTGCTCCGTCGTTCAGCGCAAGATGCCCGATATTCCGCCCGCCGAAATCGACCTGCTTCTCGCCGCGATGGAACGCTGGTGCGGGGCGGAAACGTCGGCGGCCACGGCGCGGCTGGGATTCGCGCTTCAGATGAGGTATCGCCTCGGCTTCTACGATGCCGTATTGGTGGCCTCCGCCGTTCGCGCATCCTGCTCTCATTTCCTCACCGAGGATCTCAACGACGGTCAGGTGATCGAGGGCGTTCGCATCATCAATCCTTTCCTCCGCGAGGCGGGGGACTTACGGGCATCGGACTGATCCATGGGCTTCAAATGCGGCATCGTCGGCCTGCCGAACGTCGGCAAGTCGACCCT
>CAYNUN010000192.1:0-4541 GCA_964400345.1 uncultured Methylobacteriaceae bacterium | reverse complement strand
ATGGGGCGCGAGAACGACGGTTTCCGCGTCGCTGTCGGCGAACTCGCCGGCGGCCGGATCGGCGTGGCCGCGCTCTCGCTCGGCATCGCGCGCGCGGCGATGGAGGCGGCCAAGGCTCACATCGTCGAGCGTCGGCAGTTCGGGCAGAGGATCGCCGATTTCCAGGGCATCCAGTGGATGATCGCCGACCGCGAAACCGATCTCGAAGCCGCGCGGCTCCTGATCCTCGCGGCCGCTGCGAAGAAGGACCGGAGCGAACCCTTCTCCCGCGAAGCCTCCATGGCCAAACTCTTCGCCTCGGAAGCGGCCCAACGCGCGACGGATACAGCGATCCAGCTCATGGGCGGCGCCGGCTATTGCCGCGACCATCCGGTGGAACGCTTCGCGCGGGATGCCCGGATCACGCGCATCTATGAGGGAACATCCGAGATCCAACGGCTGATCATCGCGCGGGAGACGCTCCGCAACACGGGCTGAGGCGGCGTTCACCTTCGGAGGCGGGCCATGAGCACTTATCGTCTCGATCGCCTCTTCGCGCCTCGGTCCGTCGCCGTGATCGGGGCCGGGCCGGAGCCCGGCTCGCTCGGCCGCACGATCCTCGCCAAGATCCGGTCCGGCGGTTTCCCGGGACGCATCGACGTCGTCGATCCTCTCCGTTCCGAGATCGACGGCGTGCCCTGTGTCGCCTCGATCGCCGACCTGCCCGCCGCGCCCGACGTGATCGTCGTCGCCGCACCCGCCCATGCCGTTCCCGCGATGATCGAAGACGCGGGCGCGCGCGGAACGGCCGCGGCGATCATCGTGACGGGCGGGTTCGATCGGGGCGCGGGTTCCACGGAAGAGCGGCTTCTGGCGGCCGCGCGCCGCCATGGACTGCGGATCCTCGGCCCCGACAGCGCGGGCCTCATGTCTCCGCGCGCGCAATTCGATGCGAGCTTCGCCGTCCGCACCGCGCCGCCGGGCGACCTCGCCCTCGTCACCCAATCGGGTGCGGTCGGGGCCGCCCTGCTCGAATGGGCGCATCTCAACGGCGTCGGCTTTTCCGGCGCGGTCTCGCTCGGAGACAAGATCGACGTCGACGTCGGCGACCTCCTCGATCACTTCGCGGAAGATCGCTTCACCCGCGCGATCCTGCTCTATGTGGAGACGATCACCGACGCCCGGAAATTCATGTCCGCCGCGCGGGCAGCGGCGCGCGTGAAGCCCGTGGTCGTCGTGCGTTCCGGCCGTCATGCGCCGCCGACGGTTCGTGCGGGGATGCATGCGGGCGCGCTCGCCCGGCCCGACGCGGTCTACGACGCCGCCTTTCGCCGCGCGGGCCTTCTGCGCGTCTACGATCTCGATCAGATGTTCGCCGCCGCCGAAACGCTGTCGCGCATCGCCCCCTTTCAAGGCGACCGCGTGACGATCCTGACCGACGGCGGCGGTCTTGCGCGGCTGGCGGCGGACCGGCTGGTCGATCTCGGCGGCCGTTTCGCCGCCCTCGACGACGATGTGCGGGCGGGGCTCGATGCGGCGCTTCCCGCCGGTTGGTCGCGGACCAATCCCGTCGAAATCGCGGGCGTCGCCGATCCCGAGGCTCTCGCCCGCGCGCTCTGCGTCCTCCTCGACGATCAAGGCACGGACGCGGTTCTCCTGCTGCATTCGTCGACCGCGCTCGCCTCCACCCGTCGCATCGCCGAGGCCGTCGGGGGCGTCGTCGAGGCGCATCGGGCGAAGAGCTTCCGGCCGAAGCCCGTCTTCGCGGTCTGGGCGGGGGACGCGGCGGCGGCGGAACCCGCTCTCGCCCCGCTCCGCATCCCCACCTATGGCACCGAGGCCGAAGCGGTCCGGGGCCTCGTATCGCTGGTGCGCTATCGGAAGGCGCAGGATGCGCTGCTCGAAACCCCGCCGAGCCTGCCGAAGGACTTCTCGCCGGCGGTGGAGGAGGCGCGCGCGGCGGTCCGCGAAGCCTTGGCCGAAGGACGGTTCCGCCTCGATCCGCCGAGGCTCGCCCGCGTTCTCGCCGCCTACGACATTCCCGCCGTCCGCAGCCATGTGGCCCGCACGCCGGCCGAGGCCTTCGCCCATGCCGCGAGCCTGATCGACACGGGATTTCAGGTCGCGCTGAAGATCCTCTCCGAAGACGTGCCGCACAAATCCGAGGTCGGCGGGGTCGTGCTCAACCTCACTTCGGCCCGGGCGGTCGAAGCCGCGGCGGAGGAGATGCTTCTCAGGGTGGCGCGCCTCAGACCGGAGGCCAAGGTGGAGGGCTTCCTGCTGCAGGCCACCGTCCAGCGCCCGCGCGGGCGTGAATTGATCGCAGGCCTCGCCGACGACCCGCTTTTCGGCCCCGTCGTCGTCTTCGGTCGCGGCGGGACGGCCGTCGACGTAATCGACGACGGAACGACGGCGCTGCCGCCGCTCGACCTCAAGCTCGCCCGGGACATGATCGGCCGGACGCGCGTCTCGCGAAGGCTCGAGGCCCATGGCGGCATGCCCGCCGCCGACATGGATGCGATCGCCCTCACACTCGTGAAGATCGCCCAGCTCGCCGCCGACATTCCCGAGATCCGGGAACTCGACCTCGATCCGCTCGTGGCGGACGAGACGGGGGTGATCGCGCTCGATGCACGCGCCACCGTCGCGCCCTCGCCGGTCCGCGCGCGGCGGCGCGGCAATCCCCGTTTCTCCGTCGCGCCCTACCCGTCGGAATGGGACCGGGAACTGGTGGTCAAGGACGGATGGACCGTGCAGGTCCGGCCCGTACGGCCGGAGGACGAGCCGCTCTATGCGGAATTCTTCACCCGCATCACCCCGGAGGATCTTCGCCTGCGCTTCTTTGCGTCGGTGAAGGATTTCAGCCACGCCTTCATCGCCCGGCTCACGCAGATCGACTACGCGCGGGCGATGGCCTTCATCGTCTGCGATCCCGCGACCGGCGAAATGCTCGGCGGCGTCCGCATCCACAGCGACGCCGACCATCGGGAAGGCGAATATGCGATCCTGCTGCGTTCCGACCTCAAGGGTCGGGGACTGGGCCGCGCGCTGATGCGGCTCATCATCGACTATGCCGCGGAAGACGGACTCGAACGGATTTCGGGTCAGGTCCTCCGGGAGAACCGGGCCATGCTGGACATGGTCGAGGATCTGGGCTTCACCGTGACGGCCGATCCGGACGACCCCGAGATCAAGCGGGTCACGCTCGACATCCCGGCCGCGAAGGGCCGCGGCCCCTGAAAGGGCCCGCCGACGAAGCGGGCCGTGGTTCAGCCCTTGACGACGATCACGTGCAGGCTGCGCGGACCATGCGCGCCGAGCAGCATGGTCTGCTCGATGTCGGCCGAGCGGGACGGCCCGGTGATCCAGTTCACGACGCGCGGCATGCCGCCCTTGCCGTAAGCGAACCGGAGCTTCGACCACATCTCCTCGTAATCGCCCGTGACATCCTTGGCGTCGATCACGGCGATCGCGTAGTCGGGGAGGAAATTGAGCGTCGTCGGGTTCTCGCGGCCCGCGGTCATCACGACCGTCCCGGTCTCCGCGACGCCCGCGAAGGCGTGGTTGACCGCGGCGAGATCCTTGCCGTCGCTCTTGCCGAAATCGATCTCGAGCGCCGTGTCGCTCCAGGGCATGTCGCCGAACCGCGGATCCTCGCCGCGCCGGATGCGGGCCGGAAGATTGTTGGCCCGGAGATAGTCCGCGATGGCGGCGGGCACCGCCGCACGGTTCTCGACCTCGTCGACGGTGGCGAGCGAGGCCTTCACCTGCGTGATGAAGAGCGCGAGGCGCTCGTCCTGCGGCAGACGCCCGCGCTCGACGGTGACGCCGCGGGGGGCGCGTTCGAGCCGATCCTCCACGGCGACGACGCGGGGACGCTCGGTCCCCGTGACGCCCATGGAGCGGCGGATATTGGAGAGGATGTCGGCGCGGGCGCTCATGCTAACTCACTTAAGGTCGAGGGAAAGCTCGATTTGCAACAACAGATCATCTCGCTTTTTAAGTCTGTAGAACCGCAAGGGCTTACCATCTGGACCAAGGCCAATCTCTATCAGAGCATCTCTCGGATACTTCTTAAGTTCGTCAAGAAGATAACCAACTGTAAGCCAATTTTCGTCGTCCTCACGATTTTCTGTCATTTCGAAATACCTATTGACGATGTTTTTGTTTCCACTGCTGCTGGAAGGTCGCGCCCTGCGGCGCGGGGAAATCGCGGTGGTCCGTCCAGCCCGAGGCGAAGGGCAGCGACTTGAACCGTCCCTTCTCCCGTCCGAAGCGCGCGAGGACGCGCATCGCGAGGCCGGTCGCCATGCGGTACAGCGCCGGGCGCTTGGCGAAGAAGGCCCAGAAGGCGAGCCCCGAGCGCACCGTCGCGGGGCTCAGATGCCGTTCGAACTCCCGCTCGCGCCAATGGCGCATCAGCTTCGGCAGCGGAATGCGCACCGGGCAGACGCTCTCGCAGCGCCCGCAGAAGGTCGAGGGGTTCGGCAGATGGCCGCCCTTGTCGACGCCGATGAGCGCGGGTGTGAGCACCGCGCCCATCGGGCCGGGATAGACCCAGC
>CAYNUN010000191.1:0-4542 GCA_964400345.1 uncultured Methylobacteriaceae bacterium | reverse complement strand
CGATGTTCTCGACGGCGACGAAGTCGATGCGGAAGCGGCGGGCGATCTCGCGGGCGACGCTCGGCGGCAGTTTCGTATCGGCGAAAAGAGGATCGATGAGGCGCAGGCGCTCGAAGGCCTCGGGGCGCGAGCTGCCGAAGGCGATGGCGTGATGGACGTCCGCAAGGGCCGTCGGGCGGGTCCGATAGCAATCGGCCGCTATGTAGGTATCCACTTGAGGTCGAAGCTGGACGACGGCCCCGGCCGGTGTCCGGCGGTCGATCTCCGCCCAAAGCGTCGGGAAGCCGGGATTGCGCAGGGGCATGTTGTCCCAGTCAGGGCGCAAGCTCACCGTCATGTTCAAACAGGTTTCGGCGATGCCCAGCATGAAGGCCAAAACGAAGGCCCGGCGAAGAAACGGCCGATTTCCGGTCAGATTTTCGATCGCCACGACGGTCCAGGCTGCGAGCACGATCATCGCCGGGATCACGGCCCGCCAGCCGAAATCATTGTTGATGACGTTCGACTTCACGAGGCTTGCGACCAGCAAAGAGGCTGCGACCGTCATGCCGAGCATCGCGAATTCCGGCGACGACCGCAGACGGGATCGGAACAGCGTCAGGCAGACGACCGCTCCCAAAGCGAAGATCCCGAAATAGACGACGTAGAAGAAGGTCAGGTTCACGGGGGCGAAAAGCGGGGCGCTCGTCGCCGGGACGATGGCGGGGTTGCGCACCGCGAAGACGATTCCCCGCTCGCCGTGAGCCGTTCCATGGGTGGCGAGCAAGGTCAGGAGGATGGGCAGGGCCATTACGACCGCAGCCGTGCCGACGGCGACGGCGAACCGGGCGCGATCGAGCGCAGGACTTCGAGGATCAGGACGTAGAGGGCGAGCATGAGCCAAGGCTGCACGGCGAAGATCGCATGGCGTGCTTCGACCGTCCCGCCGCTCAGCATGCTGACGACGGCGGGCAGCGTGTAGAATTGATAATAATAGCCGAGCGGCGGCAGGCCGGTGTCGGGCGCTTCGAGGGTCCAGTTGAAATTCTGCGGGGGAATCCCCGTCTCCAGGATCATCCGGGTGACGGCGGCGTGCTTCTGCGCGTCCCAGACGACCCAATGATGAAGGAAGCCGTCGGCCGTGGGCCATGGCAGGGATTGGACGAGCGCGGCTGCGGTCGCCAGAGCGAGGACGGCCGCCGCTGCGCCGAGGGGAAATGACAGGGCGAAGCGGGGCGTCGGTCGCAGGAGATGCCGAGCCCCTGCAAGGGCCGCGAGCACGGTGACGACGGCCATGACCCTGACGTCGATGTGACCGAGCAGTGCGAGGACGACGGGCCAGGCCGCGAAGCCGCAGAGGAGCGACAGGCCGAGACGGCGCTCGATCGTCGAGTCCCTAAGATCGACGGGGAGTGCCTTGAGAAGGGCCGCGCCCGGCAGGAGCAGGACGACGGGGAACAGCGAAAAGGCGACGAAGAAGCCCGCAATGTCGCGGGCATACCAATCGAACATGTCGAAATCGATCCGGAAGCGCAAAAACGGTCGTCACGATAACGTGCCGAGCCTTGCCGAACAATGCAGCCGTCCCGTGCGGGCGGTGGGGTCGGAGCGCTTGCAAAACGGCCCGCACCATGCCAATAACCCCGCCGGACGGCGGACCTGCGAGGGCCGCCGGCTTCGTTTGGACTCAAGGAGTGTAGCTCAACTGGTTAGAGCACCGGTCTCCAAAACCGGGGGTTGGGGGTTCGAGTCCCTCCACTCCTGCCAGCGGACTGGCAGGACGGCGGAAAACGGACGGAACGGCTCTTCCGTTTCGACGGCATCGCGATAGAAAGGCCGAGCGCGCCTCGGGCGCGGACGACACAATGGCGAACCTTTTCGGATTTCTGAAGGAAGCACGGGCCGAGGCGTCCAAGGTGACTTGGCCGACCCGGAGGGAAACGCTCGTCACCACGGGGCTCGTGTTCCTCATGGTCGTCGTCGCGGGCATCTTCTTCCTGCTCGCGGACATGGTCATCAAGTGGGGCGTCGGCCTCGTGCTCGGCATCGGCGGCTGAGGGGAATCGGACACGTCATGGCCAAGCGCTGGTACATCGTTCACGCCTATTCGAACTTCGAGAACAAGGTCGCGCAGTCGATCCGCGACCAGGCCGCGCAGCGCGGCCTCGAAGAGAAGTTCGACGAGGTTCTCGTTCCGACCGAAAAGGTCGTCGAAGTGCGTCGCGGCCGGAAGGTCGACACGGAACGGAAGTTCTTCCCGGGCTATGTGCTCGTGAAATGCGACCTGACGGACGACGTCTTCCATCTCATCAAGAACACTCCGAAGGTCACGGGCTTTCTCGGCGCGGACAACAAGCCGATGCCGATTCCCGAGCGCGAAGCGGAGCGGATCAAGGGGCAGGTCGCCGAAGGCGTCGAACGCCCCAAGACCACGATCTCCTTCGAGATCGGCGAGCAGGTGCGCGTGGCCGACGGCCCGTTCGCCTCGTTCAACGGCGTCGTGGAAGAGGTCGACGAGGCGCGTTCGCGCCTGAAGGTCGCGGTGTCGATCTTCGGCCGCGCCACGCCCGTGGAACTGGAATACGGCCAGGTCGAGAAGGTCTGATTTCGGGCGCCTTGCCGGCGAGTTCCCGTTCTCTCGAGGACGAACAAGACGTGGATGCCCGCATTCGCGGGCATGACGGAGGGAATGGGCGGCCGCATAACCGCCACTTCCCGTTGTCCACTCTCTGCCGTCTACCGCCTACCGCCGACCGCCTGCAGGCGCTCTCTCGAGCTTGCATCCTCGCCGGCCTTCGGCTAGACGACCGCATCCCCGGCCCGCGCCGGGGTTTTTCACTGTGGAAGGCATGCCCGGTTTCGCCGCCGGGAGTTCGTGCCGGACCACGAACTGCAACCGCTCCGCACGGGCCGCGAGGTCCGGACGGAGTTCATCGGAGCAAGCAGCCCCATGGCGAAGAAGATCACGGGCTATATCAAGCTTCAGGTGCCCGCCGGCGCGGCGAATCCGTCGCCCCCGATCGGCCCCGCGCTCGGTCAGCGCGGCCTGAACATCATGGAATTCTGCAAGGCCTTCAACGCGAAGACCCAGCAGATGGACAAGGGCACCCCGATCCCGGTGGTCATCACCGCGTATCAGGACCGCTCCTTCACCTTCGAGATGAAGCAGCCGCCCGTCACCTTCTTCCTGAAGAAGGCGGCGAACCTCAAGCTCGGCAAGAAGCCCGCCTCGGGTCACAAGACCCCGGGCCGCGGCGGCTTCGTCGGCAAGGTCACCCGCGCTCAGCTGGCGGAAATCGCCGCGCTGAAGATGGTGGACCTGAACTGCGACAGCGTCGAATCCGCTGTGGCGATGATCGAAGGCTCGGCCCGTTCCATGGGCCTCGAGGTGGTGGGCTGACATGGCGTTCTCCGGAAAGCGCATTCGTGCCGCGCGTGAAGGCATCGACCGTACGAAGCTGTATCCGTTGAACGAGGCTCTCGCCCTCCTCAAGGAGCGCGCGAACGCCAAGTTCGACGAGACGATCGAAGTCGCGATGAATCTCGGCGTCGATCCCCGTCACGCCGACCAGATGGTCCGCGGCGTCTGCAATCTTCCGAACGGTTCGGGCCGTACGGTGCGCGTGGGCGTCTTCGCCCGCGGCGCCAAGGCGGACGAAGCGAAGGCGGCGGGTGCGGACGTGGTGGGCGCCGAAGACCTCTTCGAACAGGTCAACGGCGGCAACATCAATTTCGACCGCTGCATCGCGACCCCCGACATGATGCCGCTCGTCGGCCGTCTCGGTAAGGTGCTCGGCCCGCGCGGCATGATGCCAAACCCGAAGGTCGGCACGGTGACGATGGATATCGCGACAGCCGTTGGCGCAGCCAAGGGCGGTTCGGTCGAGTTCCGCGTCGAGAAGGCCGGTATTGTTCACGCTGGCGTGGGCAAAGCCTCGTTCTCGACTGAGAAGCTCGTCGAAAACATCCGCGCTTTCGTCGACTCGGTCTCGAAGGCCAAGCCGCAAGGCTCGAAGGGCACCTACATGGAACGCATGGCGATTTCGTCATCCATGGGCCCGGGCGTCAAGGTCGACATATCGTCGGTGACGGGGGCTTAAAGCTCCACTGATCGCAAGATCAGTTTCTCTATAAGATTCAAAAGCCCCGGAGCAATCCGGGGCTTTTTTCTTTTGGGGTGTTCGCGGTCTCGTCATTCTGCAGCCGTTTTATCCATAAAATGATATATAAGTCCTTATTAAATTGACAAAAGATGACTTATAATGCCTTATATTATGGTATATCAATGACATTTAGGTAATCAAATGAAACAAGGCAAATTGGCGCGCAAGCATCTCGACGAACGCCTTACTCCGCTCCGGGGGGCGAGTGGATTGGCGCGTCCTCCATATGGCTGGGTGCGCGCCATACGTGACGCGCTTGGCATGACGACTAAACAACTTGCCGAACGGATCGGCGTTGATCAGTCCCGCATCACGAAGCTCGAGCGGGCGGAGATTGACGATGCCTTGACGCTCAAGACCCTGCGCCAAGCGGCAGAGGGGCTTGGGTGTACACTCGTTT
>CAYNUN010000190.1:0-4555 GCA_964400345.1 uncultured Methylobacteriaceae bacterium | reverse complement strand
ATGGCCGAGGCCGAGAATGCCCGCCGCCTTGTCCACGCGCTGCTTGATCTCGTCCTTCGGCGCGTTCCGGAGCTTCATGGAGAAGGCCATGTTCTCCGCCACTGTCATGTGCGGATAGAGCGCGTAGTTCTGGAACACCATCGCGATGTCGCGTTCCTTCGGGGGAACGTCGTTGACCACGCGGTCGCCGATCGCGATCTCGCCGTCCGTGATGTCTTCGAGGCCCGCGATCATGCGCAGCAAGGTCGATTTTCCGCAGCCCGACGGGCCGACCAGAATGACGAATTCGCCGTCCTCGATCGCGATGTCGACCCCGTGGATCACCTGGGTCGTTCCATAGGCCTTCCGCACATTGCGGACATCAACCGACGCCATGAGCGTTCTCTCCCTTCCGGTCACGGCGCCAGGGCACGTTTCGACCGGGATTCTTCGGATCCGGCGCCTCCGGAAGAGGAGCCGTGCGCGGCCGGCTCTTGCCCGGCTTCTGCTGCTCGACCATCATCGACGCCCGATATCCGGAAATCAAGAAGATGCGTGGATCACGCGGTCAAAACGATTTAACAAAGCCCGACTGCTGAAACGGCCGGGCAATCGGAGGAAACCGACTTGAAATCGATCGAACTTCTCGCTCCCGCACCGATGATGCCGCTCGTCATGGAGCAGCTCGGCGCGGGCTTCACGCTGCATCGCCTCTGGGAGATCGCCGACAAGGACGCGTTCCGCCGCGAGCACGGCGCGGCGATCCGCGGCATCGTCGCGGGCGGTCACGTCCGCATCGACGAGGCTTTCCTCGGCGACTATCCGAATGTCGAGATCATCTCGAATTTCGGCGTCGGCTACGACTCGGTGGACGTGAAGGTCGCCGCGGCGAAGAACATCATCGTCACCAACACGCCCGACGTGCTGACGGAGGAAGTGGCCGACACCTGTCTGGGCCTGCTCCTGATGACGGTCCGCGAACTGCCGCAGTCGGAGCGCTGGCTGCGCGCCGGGCATTGGGTGAACAAGGGCCCCTATCCGCTCACGCATACGACGCTGCGCGGCGCGACCGTCGGCATCATCGGTCTCGGCCGCATCGGCAAGGCGATCGCGCGCCGGCTCGAAGCCTTCGACGTGAAGATCGCCTATCACAACCGCCGTCCGGTCGAGGGCGTGCCCTATGCCTATCACGGCTCGCTGAAGGCGCTGGCGGCGGCGGTCGACATCCTCGTCTCGGTCGCGCCGGGCGGCCCCGAGACGCATCACATGATCGATGCGGGCGTGTTCGAAGCGCTGGGGCCGAAGGGCATCTTCATCAATATCGGCCGCGGCAGCGCGGTGGACGAGCCCGCGATGGTCGCGGCGCTGAAGAACCGCACGATCCATTCGGCCGGGCTCGACGTGTTCGAATTCGAGCCGAAAGTGCCGGAAGAACTGATCGCCATGGAGCATATCGTGCTGCTGCCGCATGTCGGCTCGGGCACGCATCACACCCGCAATCTGATGGGGCAGCTGCTCGTCGACAACATGACCGGCTGGTTCTCGGGCAAGGGCCCGAAGACGCCCGTCTCCGAGACCCCCTGGCCCCGCTGAGCCGTCGCGGTCTCTTCGCTCCGAAAAGGAACGGCCGGGCGCGAGCCCGGCCGTTTTCTTTTGCGGTCCTCGTCCTCGTCATGCCCGCGCATGCGGGCATCCACGTCTTGTTCAGGTGCATCAAGAAGTGGTCGGCCGGGACGAGCCCGGCCGAGCCGTGGGAAGCGGTTACGCGGCTTCGTTCGCCTTCGCGCCGGCGCGGGTCTTCCAGAGCGACCAGAAGATGCCCGTCGCGAGGATCGCGAAAGTGACGCCGAGCGACACCGCCGGCGGGATCTTCGCGATGCCGAGCATGTCGGCCACCACGATCTTCGAGCCGATGAAGATCAGCACCGAAGCCAGCGCATACTTCAGGTAAGCGAATCGGTCGATCATCGCGGCGAGCGCGAAATAGAGCGCGCGCAGGCCGAGAATGGCGAAGATGTTCGAGGTGAAGACGATGTAGGTGTCCGTGGTGATCGCGAAGATCGCGGGCACCGAGTCCACGGCGAAGATCACGTCCGCCACGTTGACGAGCACCAGCACGAGGAAGAGCGGCGTCACGGCCGTGACGAGCTTGCCCGTCTTCGGGTCCGTCTCCTTCACGACGAAGCGCTCGCCCCGAAGCTCGTCGGTCACCCGCATATGCTTGCGGATGAATTTCAGGATCGGGTTGGAGGCGACGTCATAGACCTGATCGGCCGCGATGATCATCTTCACGCCGGTGATGACGAGGAAGGCGGCGAAGAGATAAAGCACCCAAGAGAACTGCTGCACCAGCGCCGCGCCGATGCCGATCATCAGGCCGCGCAGCACGATGACCGCGAGAATGCCCCAGAACAGCACGCGGTACTGATAGGCCCGCGGGATCCCGAAATAGCCGAAGATCATCGCGATGACGAAGATGTTGTCCATCGAGAGCGATTTCTCGATGACGAAGCCCGTCACGTATTCGAGGCCCTGCTGCGGGCCGATCGACCACCAGATCCACGCGCCGAAGGCGAGGCCCATGGTGATGTAGAAGGCCGAAAGCAGAAGGCTCTCGGTCACTCCGATTTCCTTGGAGCCGCGATGCAGAACGCCGAGGTCGAAGGCGAGCAGCACGATCACCACGGTCAGGAAGGTCGCCCACATCCAGAGCGGCTTTCCGACGATGTCCATCAATAGAAATTCAGGCACGTTCGGTCCCTCATGTTTTGCCGAAATGCGGTTCCGACATCACGAAAGGTTCGGACTTTCGCCAGAGGGGCCCGGGGCACCGCGCCTCCGCAGGTAATGCGGCGAAATCATGTTTCAAGGCCTCTGGTCGCGGCCCGCCATACGTGCTCAAAATAAAGCCGAAGAGATCCGAAGGGCGGCAGGTCGCCGGCGTCGAATCGGGCAAGGAACGGTGGATCCGGGGCGTCGACGCCGGCACGGCGTTTGCGTCGTCCGATCGAAATCATCACGCCGCGACCCGCGCGGCGGAGAAGGGATGGACGATGAGCAAGATTTCGCATTTCAGCCTCGCGCGCCGGGGCGTTCTCGCCGCGCTGACGGGCGCCGCCTGTCTGTTGACCGCGGGCGCCGCCTCCGCGCAGACGGCGCTGCGCGTGACCCTGGACTGGCGTTTCGAAGGGCCCGCCGCGCCCTTCGTGCATGCGCTGGACAAGGGATATTTCAAGGCCGAGGGCCTCGACGTGACGATCGACGTCGGCAACGGCTCGCGCGAGTCGATCCCGCGCGTGGCCTCCGGCACCTACGACATCGGCTTCGGCGACGTGAATTCGCTGGTCCGCTTCCGCGACGAGAACCCCGGCGTGGACGTGAAGGCCTTCATGATGATCTATGATCGTCCGCCCTTCGCGATCATCGGCCGCAAGAGCCGCGGCATCACCACGGACGCCAAGAGCCTCGAAGGCAAGAAGTTCGGCGCGCCGGCCGCCGACGGCGCCTATGCGCAATGGCCGATCTTCCGGGCCGTCAACAAGCTCGACGACAAGACGATGCGCTTCGAGAACGTCGGCTTCCCGGTCCGCGAGCCCATGCTCGCCTCGGGCGAGGTCGACGCCGTGTTCGGCTTCTCGATGTCGTCCTTCATCAACCTGAAGAGCCGCAACGTCCCGGTCGACGACATCGTCGTGATGCTGATGAGCGACTACGGCGTCGAACTCTACGGCAACGTCTTCATGGTCAACGCCAAGGTCGCCGCCGAGAAACCCGAAGCGGTGCGCGGCTTCGTCCGCGCGCTGATCAAGGGCTTCAAGGACACGGTGGCCGATCCGAACACCGCGGTCTCCGCGGTCCTCAAGCGCAACGACGTGGCCAAGCGCGACGTCGAGACCGAGCGGCTCAAGATGGTGCTCGATCAGAACGTGCTCACTCCTTACGTCAAGGCCAACGGCATCGGCGGCATCGACAAGGCCCGCTTCGAGCGCGCGCTCGACCAGATCGGCCTGACCTTCACCTACAAGGCGAAGCCGAAGACCGAGGACATCTTCACCGACGCGTTCCTGCCCAAGGATCTCGCCGCGCGGAAGATCCAATGAGCCTCGCCGAATCTCAGCGGCCGGCGCCCTCCGCGGCGCCGGTCTTCGTCTCCCTCGACGGCGTGACGCATGCCTACGGCACGTCCAACGGCGTGCCCGCCGTCGAAGGATTGTCGCTCTCGATCCGGAAGGGCGAATTCGCCGCCGTGGTCGGCCCCTCGGGCTGCGGCAAATCCACCTTGATGAAGCTCGCCACGGGCCTGCAATTCCCCCGCGAGGGCACCATCACCGTGGCGGGGGAGAAGGTGGTCAAGCCCGTCAAGATCTCGGGCATGGCCTTCCAGGCCCCGACGCTCCTGCCCTGGCGCACGATCATCGAAAATCTCATGCTGCCGCTGGAAGTGGTGGAGCCGCATCGCTCGCGGCTGCGCGCCCACAAGGCGGAATACGTCGCCCGGGCCGAGGCGCTGCTCGCCCAGGTCGGGCTGAAGGGCATGGGCGACAAAGATCCGTGGGAGCTGTCGGGCGGCATGCAG
>CAYNUN010000189.1:0-4558 GCA_964400345.1 uncultured Methylobacteriaceae bacterium | reverse complement strand
GAGATTTCCGAGACCTTGCCGTAAGCGCCCGCTCCGAGAACGTCTCCCGGCCGCGGCGCGCGGATCCCGATCTTGCCGAGAACTTCGGCGACCGAACCGCCGGATTCCGCCTTGAGCGTCTCGATGAAGCGGACCACCTGCCCGCTTTCGAGCCCCTTGCCCGCACGGCCCGCCTTGTAGGCGTCGAATTCGGCCAGCGTCTCCTGCGTCGCTCCGGCCTTGGCGAGCAGGGCCCGGACCGCGTCGCCCGTGCGGTCCAGCCGCGAGCCCTTGGCGAAATGCTTCATGCCGTCGGCGTTCTGGAACTTCATGTCGGCGTCCTTCGACGTGTGCAGCAAGCGCAGCACGCCGGTCTTGCCGTTCAGATCCGCCTTCAGCGAATGAAGGATCTCTTTCGAACGGCTCTCGTCGAGAGTGTTGAAGCGCTCGATCGCGCCCGCCCCGTCTTGAGCGGCGGAACCTTTGATCCCGGTCAGCGTCACGGCCATGTCTCGATCTCCCCTCTCCCGTGTACCGGAATGCGCCCTCGGCATTCGGATCGGCCCTCGGCGATCTTGTCGACGACTTCGGCCCGGCACAACATCACTTCATCCGCATCGATCTTTGCTGATGCACCCGCCGCAAGATGTGCGCCCGCACACGTCGCGACATGAGGGACGGAAAAGACGACCTTCGCTCGGGCGGGCCGACCCGCGAGCCTCTCGATCGGACTTTCTCCGCCCCGCCCGCCGTGGAAGACCGATCACGGCCCCGATCACGCCGCCGGGAGAATGATGAGCACGGGCGCGGCGAAGCGGCGACTCCTCAAGGCGCGGCGCGCGTGATATTGCAGAACGACTTTATCGGTTCGCATTCGATCATTTCGCCCGCAGGCCCTCGACGCCGCCTGGGGCCGCAGACGAGGATTTCAGTGGATACGGATTGCGAAGGCACGAAACGCTTCGGCATTTCGGCTCAAGTCTTGAAGGGGTCTGGCGGAGGGAGAGGGATTCGAACCCTCGATACGGTTTCCCGTATACACACTTTCCAGGCGTGCGCCTTCAACCACTCGGCCACCCCTCCGAAGCGTTCCGGAACGTCGTTCGACGGAACGACGCGTCGAATATACCAATCCGACGGGCCCCACAAGCGCCGCGCCCTCTCGATCCGGGATCACGACGGGGAGGCCCGCGCATGATCCTCGTTCCGCGCCTCTGCGGCTGGCTGCTTCTCTTCACCGGTTTCGCCTTGGCCGTGGTCGACCTCCAGCTGTCCGGTTATCACGGCCGCCTCACGCTGCGCAGCAACGGTACGGTCCTCGACATGTTCGGCATCGCGGGCGCGACCTCCTTCGATTACGGGCTTCATCCCAGCTCATGGCTCTGGCGCTTCTTCTTGGAGCCTCTGGTGGAAATGCCCGCGGCCGGTCTGCTCGTCGCCCTCGGCACGATCACGCTTGCGTGTTTCCGCAAACGCACCAGATTCGTGGAGGGGTGATCGGCGATTCCCGCCACGGTCCCCGGGGAGTCGGCCCATGTGGTTCTCGCGTCGTCCGGAAATGCCGTCTGCCGACCGAGCCCTGCCGGGTCGCCCGACACCGATCGCCACCGCCGCGGCGCATTTCGTGTCCAAACACCCTTTGAAAGGCCCTTATCCGCCCGGGACTCGGACGGTCCTTTTCGGCATGGGCTGTTTCTGGGGAGCGGAACGGAAGTTCTGGACCCTGCCCGGAGTCTGGGTCACCGCGGTCGGATATGCGGGCGGCTTCACCGAGAACCCGACCTATGAAGAGGTCTGCTCCGGCGGCACGGGCCATACCGAAGCGGTGCTGGTCGCCCATGATCCCGCGGTCGTGCCCTTCGCGAGCCTGTTGAAGACCTTTTGGGAAAACCACGATCCGACGCAGGGCATGCGTCAGGGCAACGACGTCGGCACGCAATATCGTTCGACGATCCATGTCGACGAGGATCTGCTCCCGCAGGCCGAGGCTTCGCGCGACGCCTATGCCGCGGCCCTCGGGGACCGCGGCTTCGGCGCGATCACGACGGAGATCGGCGGCCCGGTCCCCTTCCATTTCGCCGAGGCCTATCACCAGCAATATCTGGCGAAGAACCCCAACGGCTATTGCGGCCTCGGGGGCACGGGCGTCTCCTGCCCGATCGGCGTCGGCGCGCCGCACGGCTGAAGCCTCGTCGGGCTTGAACCCGGCGTGCGGGCATGGCAAGCGGAACGCAGCAGCCCAAGCTCGGAGCCCGTCGATGAAGTCCGTCGAGACCGCCCTCGAAAATTTCCTGTTCGCGAGCCGCTGGCTTCTCGCCCCCTTCTATGTCGGGCTCGTCTTCTGCCTCGTCTTCCTGCTGTTCAAGGCGGGACAGGAGCTGATTCATTTCGCCACGATCGTGCCCACCGCCTCGGAAGGCGTGGTGATTCTCGGCGTGCTGACGCTGATCGACCTCACCTTCACGGGGTCGCTGATCGTGATCGTGATCTTCTCGGGCTACGAGAACTTCGTCTCGAAGATCGACGTCGGCGAGCACAAGGACTGGCCCGATTGGATGGGCAAGATCGACTTCACGGGGCTGAAGCTGAAGCTTCTCTCCTCGATCGTCGCGATCTCGGGCATCCAATTGCTCAAGGCCTTCATGGACCTGAAGAATCTCACCGACCGCGAGCTCATCTGGTACGTCGTGATCCATATGGTGTTCGTCGTGTCGGGCATTCTGCTCGCCTGGACCGACAAGCTTTCCGAACAGTCCAAGCGCCACTGATCGCGGAGCCTCGGGCCGCCGGCCGTCCGCGTCGCCGTCAGGGACGGCGCGGCGCGAAGAGATAGATCACGGTCGCCGCGGCGAGCAGACCGCCGAAGATCGCATGGAGTTCGGCATAGGCGGAGGCGGGCGAACGGCCCGCATGCGCCGCCGCTTCGATCAGCCGGCCCGAGACCCATTGCATCAGGCCGGCCCCGCCGATGAACAGGAAGTTCAGCGCGGTCACCCCGCGTCCGAGCAGATGCGGCGGGAAGAACGGCCGCGCATGGGCCATCAAGATGCCGTAGGTCATGGCGATCGCGCCGAAGCCGGCGTACAGCGCCAGCGCGATCACGGCCGACCCCGCCCCGAACAGCGCCAATCCGCCGAGTGCGAGCGTCGCCCCGACGCTGCCGAACAGGACGGTCCGTTTCGGGTCGCCGAACACCCGCTCCAGCGGCCCATAGGCCAAGGCGCCGAGCGTCATCGCCGCGGCCATGAGCAAGGCCGCATTGCCCCGCGCGGCGACGTCGTAGCCGTGCACCTCGCCGAAGAAAGGCGCGATCCACAGGCTCCGCAACGCCGCGACGCCCGCATAGCTGACGAGCACCAACGGGGCCATCAGCAGGATCGGGCGGAGCGTGAAGATCGCGGCGAGACCTGCGAAGAGACCCACGCCCTCGCCGTCCTTCGCCTCGATCCGGGGCGGATCGCGGACCACGAGGAAGACCGCCAGCGCGGCCAGCGCCGTCGCCGCCGCGATCGCCGCCATGCTCATGCGCCAGCCGACGACGGAGACCGCGAAGGCGAGGGGCGCCGCGCCCAACAGATTGCCCAGCGAGCCGAGCCCGATGATGAGCGAACCGAGAAAGGCGAAACGCTCCGGCGGTGCGGTTCGACCGAAATGATAGAGACTGCCCATCAGGATCGGCGAACAGCCGATGCCGATCAGCGCCATGGCGAAGGCTGCGTCATGAAAACCGCGGGCCGCGGCGAACAGGCCCGCACCGAGCACCGCGACGAGGAACAGGCCCGCGATCGTCCGACGCGGTCCGAGCCTGTCGAGCGCGACGCCGACGGGGAACTGCGCCAAGGCGAAGGTCGCGAACCAGATCGCGGAGAGATCCCCGAGCGCCTTGGGGCCGAGGCCGAGATCGCGGGTGAGGTCCCCGGCGACGACGGCGAGAAAGGCCCGATAGAACTGGCTCAGCACATAAGCGGAGAGCAGCGCCGCGAAGGCGGGGATCATGACCCGCTCAGTCGTCCATCTTCAGCGCGGCGATGAAGGCTTCCTGCGGAATTTCGACGCGGCCGAACTGGCGCATCCGCTTCTTGCCTTCCTTCTGCTTGTCGAGAAGCTTGCGCTTGCGCGAGATGTCGCCGCCGTAGCACTTCGCCGTCACGTCCTTGCGGAGCGCGGAGATGGTCTCGCGGGCGATGATCTTGCCGCCGAAATCGGGATCTGGAAGAGATGCTGCGGGATCAATTCCTTCAGCTTCTCGCACATCGCCCGGCCGCGGCTCTCCGCGCGGCCGCGATGCACAAGCATGGACAGCGCGTCGACGGGCTCCGCATTGACGAGGATCGACATCTTCACGAGTTCGCCCGCGCGATAGTCCGTCAGCGCATAGTCGAAGGAGGCGTAGCCCTTCGAGATCGACTTCAGCCGGTCGTAGAAATCGAACACGACCTCGTTGAGCGGCAGGTCATAGACGACCATGGCGCGCTTGCCGACATAGTTCAGGTCCACCTGCGAACCCCGACGGTCTTGGCAGAGCTTCAGGATGCCGCCCAGATATTCGTCGGGAGTCAGGATCGTGGCGCGGATCCAA
>CAYNUN010000188.1:0-4568 GCA_964400345.1 uncultured Methylobacteriaceae bacterium | reverse complement strand
CGTCCGCGTTGCGGAACCGCGAGGTTCCAGATCTCGACGTCGATCCGGAGCATCCCGCCGCCCGGCGGATCCGCGCCTTCGCGCATCCGGATCTCCATGTCCTGCGGCGGCGGGCGGAGCGCGACAAGAAGGTGCCGACGGAGATCTCCGTCCATGCCGCTCGGGACGCGGTGTCCTTTTTCGGCTCGACGGCGGGTGAGGGCGGTTGGCGGGTGCTGATCGTCGATTCGGCCGACGAGCTGAACCGCAACAGCGCCAATGCGCTTCTGAAGGCGATCGAGGAGCCGCCGCCGAAGTCGCTGATCTTCCTCGTCAATCATGTTCCCGGACGATTGCTTCCGACGATCCGCTCGCGCTGCCGCAGGCTGATGTTCCGTCCTCTGGCACGGGACGAGATCGTCGAAGCGTTGCAAGCGCCGGGGATCGGGGCCGAGCCGGCGTCCGCCGCCCGCGCCGCGGCCGTCGCGGAAGGTTCGGTGCGCACGGCCTTGTTGCGGCTCGACGAGCGGACGCTGAACATCATCGAGATCGTCACGGGCCTGCTCGATGCGCTGCCGGATCTGCGGCGGGCGGACATTCACCAGATGGCGGAAGCCGTGGCGCGCCGCGAGAGCGCCGAGGACTTCGCCGCCGTGATGGAGACGGTCGAGAACTGGCTCGCGGAGCAGGGGCGCTCGCGGGCCGGGGAGGGGGCCGCTCGCCTTGCGCCTCTGGCGGAGGTATGGGAGAAGATCGCGCGCGCGACGCGGGACGCCGACCGCCTCAATCTCGATCGCCGGGCTCTCGTTCTCACCCTGTTCGCCGATCTGGCCGAGGCCGTCCGCCGCTCCCGCGCCTGACACGGCCGCACGGCGCGGCCCGCCTTCCGAGGACGATGATGGCCGACAAGCCCCGCTTCTACGTGACGACCGCGATTTCCTACCCGAACGGTTCGCCGCATATCGGGCATGCCTATGAACTGATCGCGACCGATGCGATCGCGCGGTTCAAGCGGCTCGACGGTTTCGACGTCTTCTTCCTGACGGGCACGGACGAGCACGGCCAGAAGATGCTGCAGACGGCGGCCCGCGAAGGCGTCTCCGTCCGTGAGCTCGCCGACCGCAACGCCGCCGTCTTCCGCCGCATGACGGAGGCCTTGAACGCCTCGAACGACGACTTTATCCGCACCACCGAGCCGCGCCACCATGAGGCGTCGCAGGCGATCTGGGACCGGATGGAGAAGGCCGGGGACGTCTATCTCTCGAGCTATTCCGGCTGGTATTCGGTCCGCGACGAGGCCTATTACGCCGAGTCCGAGACCGTTCTCGGGAGCGACGGCGTGCGCCGCGGCCCGACGGGTACGCCCGTCGAATGGGTCGAGGAGGAGAGCTATTTCTTCCGTCTTTCGAATTACGAGGGGAAACTCCTCGAACTCTACGAGAACTCGCCGCATTTCATCGGTCCCGACGAGCGACGCAACGAAATCACGAGTTTCGTGAAGGGCGGGTTGAAGGATCTCTCGATCAGTCGTACCGCGTTCGATTGGGGCATTCCCGTGCCCGGCAATCCCAAGCATGTGATGTATGTCTGGGTCGACGCGCTGACCAACTATCTGACCGCGACGGGCTTTCCGCATGCGGGCGGGGAGCGTTCCGGCTTCTGGCCCGCCGATCTCCATGTCATCGGCAAGGACATCGTGCGGTTCCACACGGTCTATTGGCCGGCCTTCCTGATGTCGGCGGGTCTGCCGCTGCCCGAGCGCGTCTTCGGCCACGGTTTTCTGTTCAACCGCGGCGAGAAGATGTCGAAATCGGTCGGGAACGTGATCGATCCCTTCACGCTCGCCGATCATTACGGCGTCGATCAGCTGCGCTATTTCTTCCTGCGTGAAGTCCCGTTCGGCCAGGACGGCAACTACTCGCACGAGGCGATCACGGGCCGCATCAATGCCGATCTCGCCAATGATCTCGGCAATCTGGCGCAGCGATCGCTGTCCATGGTCGCGAAGAATCTCGACGGTCGCGCCCCGTCTTCGGGACCCGAAACCGAGGCGGATCGGGCGATCTTGGCCATGGCGGATGAACTGCCGGGCAAGGCGCGCGCCGCGATGCAGGATCTCGCGCTTCATCTGATGCTGGCCGAGATCTGGAAGGTGGTCGCCGAAGCGAACCGCTATTTCGCCTCGGAAGAGCCGTGGGTGAAGCGCAAGAGCGATCCCGCCCGCTTCGAGGCCGTTCTGGCGGTGACTTTGGAGGTGCTGCGCGCGGTCGCGATCATGGCGCAACCCGTGATTCCGACGGCCGCCGGTCGCCTCCTCGATCTTCTGGCCGCGCCGGAGGATCGGCGCAGCTTCGCCGATGTCGGTCCCGCGGGACGCCTGCAGGCGGGCAGGGCGCTTCCCGCTCCGGCACCGATCTTTCCGCGCTATGTCGAGGCGGAGCCGGAGGCGTCCGTCTGATGCTGGTCGACAGCCATTGTCATCTCGATTTCCCGGATTTCGAGGCCGAACGCGACGCCGTGGTCGAACGGGCCCGCGCGGCGGGCGTCGCGACCATGGTCACGATCTCGACGCGGGTCGCGCGCTTCGACGCCTATCGGGCGATCGCGGAGGCCCATGACGACGTCTGGTTCACGGTCGGCACGCATCCGCTGAATGCGGCGGAGGAACCGGACGTTCCGCTCGAAACCTATGTCGCGCTCTCGGGCCATCCGAAATGCATCGGGATCGGCGAGGCGGGGCTCGACTACCATTACGACAAGGCGCCGCGCGACGTGGCCGACCGGGTGTTCCGCACCCAGATCACGGCGGCGCGGGAGACCGGGCTGCCGATCGTGATCCATGCTCGGGATGCCGACGACGCCATGATCCGGACCTTGCGCGAGGAGAGCGGGAAGGGCGCCTTCAAGGCGATTCTTCATTGTTTCTCATCGACTTCCGAGCTCGCCCGGGCCGGGGTCGAGCTTGGATTTCATGTGTCCTTCTCGGGCATTCTGACCTTCAAGCGCTCCGACGAACTGCGCGCGATCGCCGCCGAAGTTCCGCTCGACCGGCTACTCGTCGAGACCGACGCGCCTTATCTCGCTCCCCAAGCGTGGCGGGGAAAGCGGAACGAACCGGCTTACGTGACGGAGACCGCGCGCGTTCTGGGCGAGGTCAAGGGACTGACCGCGGAGGCCATTGCGGCCGCGACGACGGACAACTTCTTCAGCCTGTTCTCCAAGGCGCGGCGGCCCGCATGAATGCCTAGATCACGATCCTGGGCTGCGGTTCCTCCGGCGGGGTTCCGCGGGTGGGGCAAGGCTGGGGACGTTGCGATCCCGACCAGCCGAAGAACCGGCGCCGGCGCTGTTCCATCCTCGTCGAGCGCAGTGCGCCGACCGGAAAAACACAAATATTGGTGGACGCTTCGCCGGATCTCCGCGAGCAGCTTCTGAGCGTCGGCGTCACCCGTCTCGACGGCCTTCTGATCACGCATCAGCATGCCGACCACATCCATGGGATCGACGACGTCAGGCCTCTGGTCATGCTCGACCGCCGGCGGATGCCGGTGTGGATGGACGAGGTGACGGGGGCGGCGATGAATGCCCGCTTCGGCTATTGTTTCTCCTCGCCGCCCGGCAGTCCTTATCCGCCGATCCTGACGGAGAACAGGCTTCATCACCATCGTTTCGTGGAGTTGGACGGTGCCGGCGGGGTCATCCGGGCCTTGCCGTTTCCGCTCCGTCACGGCGAGATCGACGCGCTCGGATTCCGCTTCGGCGATGTCGCCTATACCCCTGATCTCAATGATGTTCCTCCCGAAAGCATAGACGCTTTGCGCGGGCTCGACGTGTGGATCGTCGACGCGCTTCGGACGACGCCGCATCCGTCGCATTTCTCGTTGCAGCAGGCGCTGGACTGGATCGAGGCGCTGAAGCCCGGCCGGGCGATCCTGACCAATCTTCACACCGATCTCGATTACGACACGCTGGTCCGCGACCTGCCGGCGAACGTGTCGCCGGCTTATGACGGAATGGAACTGGAATTCCGTCTCTATTGACGCGTCGGATCTCGATTTTTCGGCCGTAACGGCGTCGAGACCGAACGAAAACGACGCGCGTGGAGGCGAAGCTTTCGTGAAACCGGTTATCCGACGAATAAGCGAAGATCATGATCGCAAAAAGTTCCATAATACATATTATGCGAATCGCGTGAGGTCGAGAGGGAGCGGTCGGCGGCGTTGGTCGGCGGTTGGTCGGTGGGTGGTCGGCGGCGGTGGTCGGCGGGTGGTCGGTGGTAGTCGGCGGGTGGTCGGCTACGTTGGTCGGCGGGTGGTCGGTGGTGGTCGGCGGGTGGTTGGTGGTTGGTGGTTGGTGGTCGGGCGGGTGGTAGGGTCTGACGGTTCTCTCCAGCATCGTGCGGGTTCGGCCGGTCGGGTTCGGTGTGTTTGTCCTGCATCGTCGGTCGGGCTGCGGGCAGTAGGCGTTGGGCGGTCGGTCGCTCCGCCGTCATGCCCGCAAAATCGGGCATCCACGTTTTCTCTTACCCGCCCCAAGTCGTGGATGCCCGCAATAGCGGGCCTGACGGGTGGGTGCGGGCGTGCCGCCGC
>CAYNUN010000187.1:2188-4595 GCA_964400345.1 uncultured Methylobacteriaceae bacterium | reverse complement strand
GAGGCGAAATAGGCGTCGGCCTCGGCATCGCTCACGCGTTCGGCGGGGCCGCGGAAACGGACCTGACGGCGCAGGCTCTTCCAATGCAGGACGGCGGCGGCCTTGGGATTGGCGGCGAGTTCCCGCCCCTTGGCGGATTCGGTGTTCGTGTAGAAGACGAAGCCCGCCTCGTCGAAGCCCTTCAGCAGCACCATGCGCACGTCGGGCAGGCCGTCCGCGTCGACGGTGGACAGCGCCATGGCGTTCGGATCGTTCGGCTCGGACGCCGTCGCCTCCTCGAACCATGCCGCGAAGAGGGCGAAGGGCTCATCCCGTTCGGTGAAGTCACCGCTCATTAACCCGTTCCGTTGCTGACTGTCGCCGGAACCCGTCCGGCCTCCGGGGAAGACCATGTCGCATGCGCGTATCGAGACTCCTTATAGGGCGGCCGAGGCCTACCGGCCACGGCGGATGTCGTCGCGGGGCGCGGCTGCGGTCGCGCTGGGCCTGCTGGTCTCGGGCTGTACGACGTCGATGTCGCGGATGAGCGCCTTCGCCCCCGCGCCCGGGGACGTCACGGGCTCCATCGCGACGCGCGCGGCGCTCGACGGCCATGAGCGGAGCCGGGCGGCGGCGATCCGCGCCGCGCTCGAACCCGCGACGGAGGGCGCGCAGGTGGCTTTCATCGATGCGGAGACCGGGCGGCGCGGCACCGTCGCCGCGACGGGCCCCGCCTTCGTGAGCCGCGATCGGCTGTGCCGGGCCTTCACCGTGGTGAGCGAGGGGGCGAGCGGAAACGAGAGATCGATGGGCAGCGCGTGCCGAATCGGGGCGGGGCCCTGGACCTTCGGAGAGTTCGAGCCCGCTCCGGACCGGGCCTGAACGCGGCCCCGCGCGATCCGACATTGCGCGCCGCGAGCGCTGATCCCACATTGGCGATGTCGAATCGACGCGAGCGGAGCGCGTCGACGGGGGCGATGCATGCGTGATCCCTATGAGGTGCTGGGCATATCGAAATCGGCCGACGAGGCCGAGGTGAAGCGCGCTTTCCGCAAGCTCGCCAAGGCCCTGCATCCCGACCGCAATGCCGACGACCCCAAGGCGAAGGACAAGTTCGCCGAAGTGAACGCCGCCTACCAGATCCTCGGCGATGCGGAGAAGCGCAAGCGCTTCGACCGCGGCGAGATCGACCGCGAAGGCAAGCCGCGGCATCCGGGCTTCGAAGGCTTCGGCGCGCGGCCCTCGGGCGGCTTCGGCGCGGGCGCGCAGGGCGCGGAGGGCTTCTCCTTCGGCTTCGGGGCGAACGGCCCCTTCGCGCGGCGCGGCGGCGCGGGCGGGGGCGGGGCGGGCGTCGACCCGTCCGACCTGTTTTCCGACCTGTTCGGATTCGGCGGCGGCCGACGCGGCGGGCGCGGCCCGCAGGCGGGCGGCGATCTGAGGGGCGAGGTTTCGATCACCCCGGCGGAGGCCGCGGCGGGCACCTCCACGCGCGTCTCGCTGCCCGGCGGACGGATCCTCGACGTGTCGATCCCGGCCGGGGTCGCGGACGGGCAGGTCGTCCGGCTGCGCGGCCAGGGATTGGAAGGCGTGCAGGGCGGCCGGCCCGGCGACGCCTTCATCACCGTGCGCGTGCTGCCCGACCCGCGCTTCACGGTGGAGGGGAAGGATCTCAAGCTCCGGCTGGCGGTGACGTTGGAACAGGCCGTGCTCGGCGGCAAGGTGCGCTGCCCGACGCTCGAAGGCACGGTGGAGATCAACGTCCCGCCGAACTCCTCGACGGGGCGCGTGCTGCGTTTGCGCGGCAAGGGAATGCCCGGGCCGGGGGGAGCGGGAGACCTGCTCGCCGTCGTCGAGATCGTGCTGCCGCCCGACGGCGACCCGGAATTGGAGGACTTCCTTCGCCGCCGCCGCGACCGGCGGGGCTAGGGCCGGGACGGAAAGACTCGGGAGGCCCGCATGCGCGGGCATGACGAGGCGGCGCGGCTCGTCGCGGCGTTTCAGACGGTGACTTGGGTGCCGACTTCCACGACGCGGCCCGTCGGGATCTGGAAGAAGTCCGTGGCGTCCGTCGCGTTGCGGGCGAGGCCGATGAAGAGCTTGTCCTGCCACATCGGCATGCCGGACCGCGCGGCGGGCTTGATCGACCGGCGCGAGACGAAGAACGACGTCGACATGATGTCGAAGCTCCAGCCGAGCTTGCGCGCGATGGCGAGGCCGCGCGGCACGTTGGGCGACTCCATGTAGCCGAAGCGCAGCGTGACGCGGGAGAACAGCTCGCTGATCGGCTCGATCGTCACCCGGTCCTCGTCGGCCACGCGCGGCGTGTCGGTGAAGTTCACCGTGAGGATGACGTTCTTCTCGTGCAGGATCTTGTTGTGCTTCAGATTGTGGAGCAGCGCGGCGGGCGCGTAGTCGGGATCGCTCGTCA
>CAYNUN010000187.1:0-2178 GCA_964400345.1 uncultured Methylobacteriaceae bacterium | reverse complement strand
GGTGCCCTGCACCTTGTGGGGCGGCTTCTTTTCGAGATTGCGCACCAGCATGTCGAGCGGCACTTCGGCCTTGCGCGTCTTGTCCTGCAGGATGCGCGTGCCGCGCCGCCAGGTCCAGATGAGGACGATCAGCGCGGAGCCGAAGGTGAGCGGCGCGTAGCCGCCCTCGAACAGCTTCAAAAGATTGGCGCCGAGGAAGGTGAGGTCGATCATCAGGAAGGGGATGACGAGCAGCGCCGCCGCGGCGGGCTGCCATTTCCACACGCGCCAGATGACGACGAAGGCGAGGATCGCATCGACCGTCATCGTCGTGGTGACGGCGATGCCGTAGGCCGAGGCGAGATTGCTCGAGGTGCGGAAGGACAGGACGAGGACGATGACGCCGAGCAGCAGGAGCCAGTTGATCCGCGGGATGTAGATCTGCCCGGCATGGGTCTCGGACGTATAGCGGATCTCCATGCGCGGCAGCAGGCCGAGCTGGATCGCCTGATGGGTGAGCGAGAAGGCGCCGGTGATGACGGCCTGGCTCGCGATCACCGTCGCCATGGTCGCCATGATCACGACGGGAACGGTCGCCCAATCGGGATAGAGGCGGAAGAAGGGGCTCTGCACCGTTTCGGGATAGGCGAGGACCAGCGCGCCCTGACCGAAATAGTTGAGCACGAGCGCGGGCAGGACGAGCCAGAACCACGCGCCCCGGATCGGGCGCTTGCCGAAATGGCCGAGATCCGCATAGAGCGCCTCGCCGCCCGTGACCGCGAGGAAGACGAGGCCCAGCGTCACGAGCCCGATGATCTTGTGTTCGAGCAGGAAGCGCAGCCCGTAGAGCGGGTTGACGGCCGCCAGCACGCCGATGTCGTCGCTGATATGCGCGATGCCTCCGCCCGCGAGCATCAGGAACCAGCCGACCATGATCGGGCCGAACAGCGTCGCGACCTTGGCCGTGCCGCGGCTCTGGACCGCGAAGAGCGCGATCAGGATCACCAGCGTGAGGGGGATGACGTAGGGCTCGAAGGCGGGCGTGACGAGCTTGAGGCCCTCCACCGCCGAAAGGACGGAGATCGCCGGCGTGATGATCGAGTCGCCGTAGAACATGGCGGCCCCGACCACGCCGAGGAAGAAGATGAGATTGGTGCCGCGGCCGAGCGCCCGCTGGCAGAGCGCCATGA
The DNA here is from genome assembly GCA_964400345.1 of uncultured Methylobacteriaceae bacterium. Taxonomy (GTDB): domain Bacteria; phylum Pseudomonadota; class Alphaproteobacteria; order Rhizobiales; family Beijerinckiaceae; genus JAIXZO01. The sequence goes on along the minus strand of CAYNUN010000187.1, from coordinate 1,009 downwards.
GGGAGAGCGTCCCGCCTTCGCCGTTGTTGTCGGCCTTGAGCAGGATCATCACGTATTTCGCGGTCACGACGAGCAGCAGCGCCCAGACGATCAGCGACAGGACGCCCAACACCGTATCGCGCGGGACGACGGGAACCGCATGGCCTTCGACGGGGCCTTGGAAGCCGACGGCGGCGTGCAGCGCCTCGCGGAACGCGTAGAGCGGGCTGGTGCCGATGTCGCCGTAGACGACGCCGACGCTGCCGATCGCGAGAGCCCAGAAGTGCTTTCCGCCGCGGCCGTGCCCGTGGGAGCGGGCGCCGGCGTCGAGCTGATCGATGGGTGCGGTGGAGGACATGAGGGTCCCGGATTGGTCGCCGTCGAAGGCGCGGGCTTATAGCACTCTCAGGGAAGAAAGACAGCGGTCTGTGCGGCGGTTCCGCTCGCCTTTCGGACAATCGCGTCGAACGGCTTTCGCCGACGCGATCCTTCCGGTATTGATGCGCGCCGAACATTCCGCACGGCCAAGCCGCAGCCTCCGAGTCGGACTTCATGAACCAACAGACAAGCCGCCCCTCGCTCCTCGCCGGAAAACGCGGTCTGGTGATGGGTGTCGCCAACAACCGTTCGATCGCCTGGGGCATCGCCAAGGCGGCGCACGACCACGGCGCCGAGCTCGCCTTCACCTATCAGGGCGACGCGCTGGAGAAGCGCGTGCGTCCGCTCGCCGCCGAACTCGGCGCGAAGGTCGTCGGCCATTGCGACGTGACGGACCCGGCCAGCATCGACGCCGTCTTCGCGGAAGTGGAGCGGATCTGGGGCAAGATCGATTTCGTGATCCATTGCATCGCCTTTTCGGACAAGGACGAACTCACGGGTCGCTATGTCGACACGACGGAAGCGAATTTCTCGAAGTCGCTCCTGATCTCCTGCTACTCCTTCACAGCCGTCGCACAGCGCGCCGAGAAGCTGATGAAGGACGGCGGTTCCATGCTCACGCTCACCTATTACGGGGCGGAGAAGTGGATGC
>CAYNUN010000186.1:0-4617 GCA_964400345.1 uncultured Methylobacteriaceae bacterium | reverse complement strand
CCTGCGTCGCAGTCCCCGTTCATCGGCATGCAAGGCGGGCGGCGCTCTTCGCCGCCGGGCTTCAGCGGGCTCTCGCGCTCGTGACGCCGATCCGGCTCGGCGTGCCCGTCATGGCGGCGATGTCGCGGGCCAAGCCTTCGGCCATGCAGGCATAGCCCGTATCGTTCATGTGGAAGCGGTCGGCGGCGAGGCCTCGCAGCAATTCCGCTTCGCCCCGTTCGCGCCAGCGCTTCATCATCGCGTGCCGCGAATGAAGCGGGACCGACGCTTCGTTCGACACGGCCTCGACCGCGGCCACGAAATCCGCATAGGCGGCCGATCCCTCGATCTTCGGATAAAACTGCTGATCGACGAGGAGCGGCGTCGCGCCGCCGTCGCGGATCACGGCGACGCCGCGCCGCACGATGTCCGCGAAGGCGTCGGGCCGATGGCCGCGGACCGCGTCGTTCGTTCCGACCTGCCAGACGACCAGATCATAGGCGCGCGAGCGCATCTCGGCGGACAAGCGCTGCAGCGTGTTCTCGGCAGGCTCGCCGCCCTTTCCGGCATTGATCACCGTGATGCCGGCACCGGGCCACAGCCGCCGCAGGCGGTCTTCGAGGCGGGCCGGATAGGTCGCGTGCGGGCCGGAAGCGCCCGCGCCTTCCGTGGAGGACGAGCCGATGGCGAGAACGGCGACGGGCAGGCCGGCCTCGATCTTGACCCGCAGGCGGTCCAGCGGAACGCCGTTGCGGAGAAGCCCCTCCGTCTCGCAGCGGAAGATTTCGGTTTCGGCGAGGGCGCGCGAAGACGGCCCGCTCGCCGCCGCGAGACAGGCGAAGGCGAAGACCGCCGCCCGGAAGATCGTCGCCATGCGTGAACCGACCCTTTCGACACTGTTCCGATTTGGTCGCGCGTCTTTCCTGAACGGGAGATGAACGCCGTCATGAAATAGCCGCGAACGGGCTTGATCTTGTCAGGTATCAGGGATCGAATCATCACCATGCGGAAGCGGTGATCGGCATGGGCGCCGACGGACGAGACGGGCGCGTCGCGAGCCTCGATTTTTGGCGGGGCTGCGCCCTTGCGACCATTTTCGTCAATCACATCCCCGGCAATCCGATCGAGCCCTTCACGCACAAGAATTTCGGGTTCTCCGACGCTGCGGAGATCTTCGTGTTCCTCGCGGGGATCAGCGTCGCGCTCGCCTATGCCGCGCGGCAGGAAGCGGTCGGATTCCTGCGGACCGCGGCCACGATCCTCGGCCGCGCGGCGACGATCTACGGTCATCATCTGGTGGTGCTGCTCGTATGCGGCGCGGTCGTGGCCTTCGGCGTCCTCGCCACGAACGACGTGCGTCTATTGGAAGCGACGCATTTCGACGTCCTCGTCGAGAGTCCGATCGAGGCGGTGGCCGGGATCGCGACGCTCGGCTTCCAACCCGCCTACATCAACATCCTGCCGCTCTACATCGTGCTGATGCTGGCGGCTCCGGGGCTGCTCAATCTCGCGATCGCTTCGCCGCGCGCGGCGCTCGGCCTCTCAGTCTCGCTCTATGTCGCGGCGCATCTGTTCGGGCTCGATCTTCCGAGCTTTCCGGCTTCGAGCGGTTGGTATTTCAACCCCTTCACCTGGCAGTTGCTGTTCGTCATCGGGATCTGCACGGGGCTCGCGCTGCGCGACGGCCGAATTCTCGACTCGCGTCCGCTCTTCATCGTCGCCCTGTTCTATCTCGCGGCGGCGACGCTCTGGACGCGGTCCGGCTTCTACAACCCTTATGACCTGTCTCCGCTTCCGCGCTTCGTCTGGGACTTCGACAAGACCGCGCTCACGCTGCCGCGGCTCCTGCACGCCCTCGCGCTGGTGATCGTGGCGGCCAAGCTGGGGCGCATGCTCGCTCTCGCCGAGTTTCGCGTCGCGCGGCCCCTGATCCTTCTCGGGCGTCACGCGCTGCCGGTCTTCTGTTTCGGCACGGTTCTGGCGATCTCCATCCAGATTCTGCGGATGAGTGGTGCGGAAGGCAGAAGTCTTGATATGGTTCTGATCGTCGCCGGTCTGCTCGCCCAGATCGGTCTTGCTGCGATTTTGGAATGGTACCGCTCGGCTTCGTCGAAACAGACAAGTGCCGCAGCCCGCACCGCCGCCGATACGGCGTAGCGGTCGCGGCGGCCTTGTGGCTCGCTTGGCTTCCGCTTCCGGCGGCGACGGCGGCCGTTCTGTCGGGTGAATGCCGCGTTCCGGACGACATGCTGAGCCTGTCGGCTCCGCTGCCCATGATGACCGCCGCGGTCGCGAAGGGGCGGGCCCCGAAGATCCTCGTTCTCGGACCGGCCCTCGCCGGTCCCGGCAACTACCAGAAGGGCCGGACGAGGCTTCAGAAGGAACTCGAACTCCGGCTGGCGGGGATGAAGGTCGAAATCCTCGACGAGCGGCGCGGTTCCGCGCTCGTGCAGGACGATTTCGCGAGGATCAGGGACGAGGTGATCCGGAACGAGCCGGATCTCGTCGTCTGGCAGGTCGGGACGTCGGACGCGGTGGCGGGGGCGGATCCGGAAGTCTTCGCGGGGGCTCTCGCGCGGGCCGCGCAATGGATCAAGGAACAGCGCGTCGACCTCGTGCTGATGGACCCCGTCTTCATCCCCTTCGTGGACCACGAAAAGGTCTATCTGCAGATCGTGGATCGGATCGGTCGGATCGCGTCGACGGAGAAGGTGAGTCTTTTCAGGCGCTACGCCCTGACGGGTCATCTCGAGTCTCAACGTCAGAAGGCGCAGGGCGACGGCACGCCCGGCGAGCGCCGCGCCTGCACGCCGGAACTCCTCGCCGAAGCCCTGGTCCGAAGTCTCGGTCGGTGACGCCGCGCCCGGGGACGGCTTGGCAAGGCCGCTCGTTGCGATAGCTTGAGCGTCGCCGCATCCCCGGCGACGAGGGCGTCTCATGTTCATCCCTACGGGCCGCGAGGCGGTCGACCGCTACATCGCGGAAGGTTACGACCGCGTGCGCGGCATGTCCTCGCGCTTCGCCGCCTCGATCTGCTCGCATCTGCTGCATCGGCAGGCGGAACTCGGGATCCGCGGTCATTTCGCAGAAATCGGCACGTTCGAAGGCCGCTTCTTCATCGCGATGGCGCTCGCGCTCGAGCCGGGGGAACGCGCGGTCGGCATCGACCTGTTCGACTGGCCGAACGACGGGGTGCACGGCCTGTTCCTCGGCCATTGCGCGCGGAACGGGGTGGGCCCCGAGCGCTTCACCGCGCTGAAGCGCGACAGCCGCTTGATGCACCCCGACGAGATCCGCGCCGTTCTCGGCGAAGGCGCGGTGCGCTTCTTCCATATCGACGGGGAACATGCCGACGAGAGCCTCGCCAAGGACCTCGCGCTGGCGCTGCCGCTGATGCATCCGCAGGGGATCATCGCGCTCGACGACATGCTGCACCCGGCCTATCCGCGGCTGGTGGAGACGGTGCATCGCTGGCTCGCCGCCCATCCCGAATTCTGCGTGATGTGCATCATCGATCGCGAGGACATCGTGGCCGCGGCGAAATATCTCATCTGCCGCCGCGACGCCGTGCCGCTTTACGAGGATCATCTGATGGCGCGGTTCGAGAAGCAGCTTTTCGTGCTCGGCGGCGATTTCCTCGATCACATCGCCGTCGTTCTGACGCCGCATCCGCGGCTGGCGGAAGTGGACTGACGAAACGGGCGGCGCGGGCCCGGAAGCGAACCGGACGACCGCGGCCGTCGTATCCGAAACATGCGCCCCGTTTCGATCGCGATCCCGTTTCCCGCTTCGCTGCTCGCCGCCCTCGCGGTCTTCGCTCTGCTGCTCACGGAGGCACGGGGGCAGGACGTGCCGTGGAAGGCGAAGGGCGGCGGCCATGTCCTCCTGATCCGCCATGCGATCGCGCCGGGCACGGGCGATCCGCCGCAGTTCAAGCTCGGCGACTGCTCCACCCAGCGCAATCTCTCCGAAGAGGGACGGGAACAGGCGCGGCGCATCGGTGTCGCGATCCGCAGGACGGGGCTGACCGTCCACGAGGTGCTTTCGAGCCGCTGGTGCCGCGCCGAGGAGACCGCGCGCGAACTCGGGCTCGGCCCCGTGAAGCAGTTTCCGGCGTTGGACTCCTTCTTCTCGAACGCCGAAGCCGGACCCGGCCGCGTGGCGGGAATGGCCGAAGCCGTCGCGGCGATCGGCGACCGCAACGTCGTGATGGTCACGCATCAGGTGAACGTCACGGGTCTGACGGGCGTGGTTCCGGCCTCGGGCGAGGTGGTCGTCGTCCGTCCGCGCAGGAACGGCGGCGGCGTCGAGATCGTCGCCCGATTTCGACCCTGAAGCCTCGGGCTATTTCAGGATCACGAGGCTCAAGGCCAGCACCGCCATACCGCCGACGAGACCGTAGACGGTCTCGCGTCCCTGGGCATAGCGCTTGGCCGACGGCATCAGCTCATGCAGCGACAGGAAGACCATCGACCCCGCGATGACGCCGAAGACGATGCCGAAGACATAGGCGTCGAGCCACGGCCCGAGCACGAGATAGGCGAGCAGACCGCCGATCGGCTCGGCCAGCGCGGTGATCGCGGTGCCCAGCATCGCCTTGCTCCGGCTGCCCGTCGCATAGAGGAGCGGCACGGCGAC
>CAYNUN010000185.1:4208-4629 GCA_964400345.1 uncultured Methylobacteriaceae bacterium | reverse complement strand
CGTCAAATATCGCAAGCCCCCTCATCCGGCCCGCCTCCGGCGGTCCACCTTCTCCCGCGAGGGGAGAAGGGAAGAAACGCCCATCGGCCTTGAAACCGCAAGCCCGCATCACTGCCCCCGTTTCGCGCCGGAGGAGAAGCGCAGCGCCTCTTCGGCCGCGCGGAACAGCGCCTTGGCCTTGTTCACGCATTCCTGCTGCTCGGAGGCCGGATCGGAGTCGTACACGATGCCCGCGCCCGCCTGCACATGCATCCTGCCGTCCTTCACCACGGCCGTGCGCAGCACGATGCAGGTGTCCATCTCGCCGTTCGCGCCGAAATAGCCGATGCAGCCCGCATAAAGCCCGCGCTTGTCGCGCTCGAGTTCGTCGATGATCTCCATCGCCCGCACCTTCGGCGCGCCCGAAGCCGTGCCCGCCGGA
>CAYNUN010000185.1:0-4198 GCA_964400345.1 uncultured Methylobacteriaceae bacterium | reverse complement strand
GCCAGCGCATCGAGCGCGTCGTGACGCGCGTCGAGCCGCCCTTCGACATTCGAGACGATGTGCATCACCTGGCTGTAACGCTCGAGGAAGAAGCTGTCCGTCACTTCGACGGTCCCGATCTCCGACACGCGCCCCACATCGTTGCGGCCGAGATCGAGGAGCATCAGATGCTCCGCCCGTTCCTTCGGATCGGCGAGGAGATCCTCGCCCAGCGCCTTGTCCTGCGCCGCGGTCGCGCCGCGCGGCCGCGTGCCTGCGATCGGGCGGATCGTCACCTTGCCGTCCCGCACCCGCACGAGGATCTCGGGCGAGGAGCAGACGACCTGAAACCCGCCGAAATCGAGATAGCAGAGGAAGGGCGCGGGGTTCACGCGCCGCAGCGCGCGATACAGCGCCAGCGCAGGCAGCGTGAAGGGTGCCGTGAATCGCTGCGACAGCACCACCTGAAAGATGTCGCCCGCCCGGATATAGTCCTTCGCCTTGGCGACCATCGCGAGATAGTCCGCTTCCGGCGTGTTGGAGACGGGCGTCGGCACGAAGGCCTCGCCCTCGTCCCGCGCGCCGTGGGGCAGGGGCGCTTCGAGCCTTGCCGTCACGCTTTCGATGCGGTCGAGCGCGGCCTCATGCGCCGCCTTCGCGCTCACGCCCGCCTGCGGCCGCACCGGCGTGATCACCGCGATCTCGTCCTTCACCGCGTCGAACACGACCATCACCGTCGGCCGCACGAGGATCGCGTCGGGAACGCCGAGCACGTCGGGCTTGGGAGCGGGCAGGCGCTCCATCGCCCGCACCATGTCGTAGCCGAGACAGCCGAACACGCCCGCCGCCATCGGCGGCAGACCCTCTTCCGTGGAGGGGATCGCGCTTTCGGCGAGCAGCGCGCGCAACGCCGTCATCGGGTCTTCCGCGAGCGGCACGAAGGCGTCCCGCGCCGTCAGCGCCGTCCGGTTGATCTCCGCCCGTCCGTCGGTGCAGCGCCAGATCACGTCGGGCGCGAGCCCGATCATCGAATAGCGCCCGCGCACCGCCCCGCCTTCGACCGATTCGAGCAGGAACGTGTCCGCCGCGCCCCCCGCCGTCAGCTTCAGATAGGCCGAAACCGGCGTCTCCAGATCGCCCACGAGCGACGCGCCGACGAGCTGCGGCACGCCCGCGTCGTAGAGGGCCGCGAAGGCCTCGAAGGCGGGGAGACGCGCCATCGGATCACTCGACGCCCGTGCCGAGCGCGAGCCGCAGCCCGGCCTGGTTCATCGTCACCCCGAGTTCCTTCTTGGTCTCGGAGACGTAGATGTTCACGATGTCGTCCCCGAGCGCGAGTTCGAGATCCCGCGCGAGCGTCTTCGCCGCCTCCGGATCGATCGCGGGCGTCTCCGCCTTCACGACCTTGAAGACGATCCGTTCGACGGGCCGCGCCCCGAGCGCCGAGGCGACCTTGTCGACGGGCGTCAGGAAGATCTGCGACACCGCGGCGGGCGAGAGCCCTTCCGCGGCCGCGATGCGCTGGAGCCCGGACGACTCGACGACGTTCACGCCCAGCGCGGCCGCGACGGTCTTGAAGTCCTCGCCGCCCGCGATGCGCCGCACCGCGTCGGCCGCCTTGGCGGAAACGAGGTCCGCCGTCTTTTCCGCGGTCCACACCGCTTCGACCTGCGCACGCGTTTCGGCGAGCGTGCGGTCGCGCGCGCCTTCGATGCCGGCGACCTCGAACCAGATCCAACCGCCGTCGCGCGTGGCGATCGCCTCGTTGTCGACCCCGACATCGGAGGCGAAGATCGCGGGCACGAGCGCCGTGGGTTCCGGCACGCGGCCCGGCGCACCCGCCTTGTCGCGTCCCGTCCGGTCGATCTCCACCGTCGCGAGCGCGAGGCCCGCATCCTTGGCGATGTCGGCGAGCGGCCGCGCGGACGCGCGCTGATCCTCGATCTTGTCGTGCAGTTCACGCACCTTTTCGCCCGCGCGCGACCGGGCGATTTCCGCCGCGATCACCGGGGCCGCTTCCTCGAAGCTCACGACCCGTTCGGGTTCGATCGCGGTCACGAGCACGAAGACCTGCCCGAATCGTCCCGCCACGGGCCCCACGGCCGTGCCCATCTGGGCCGAGAAGGCGGCATCCGCCGCCACGGGATCGACGATCTCGCGCCGCGTGACGAGGCCGAGATCGACGTCCTTTTCCGTCATGCCCAGTTCCGTCGCCACCGCGTCGAACGCGGTCCCGGCGGCGAGCTTTTCGGCTGCGGCCTTGGCCTTTTCGGCGTCGTTGAGCACCATCTGCCGCACCGCGCGGCGTTCGGGCGCGGTCAGCTGCGTGGCCTTCACCCGGTCATAGGTCGCCCGCACATCCGCTTCGGCCACGGACGCGGCGTCGGCGACGGAGGCCGGCGTCAGCGCGAGAACGGTCGCCTTGCGATATTCGGGCGCCCGGAACTCCCCCTTCCGCGCCTCGAAGAAGGCCGCGAGTTCGGCGTCGGTCGGCGCGGGGATCGCGCCCGCAGCCTCCGCACCGAGCGTGAAGGCCATCACGTCGCGCGTCTCGGCCCGAAAGCGGTTCACGGCGTCGATCAGCGCGGAGGGCACGCCCGGCGCGCCCGCCAGGGCTTCGGCGATCTGGCCGCGCAGATACACGTTGCGCTGCGCCGCGAGGAAGCTCTTCTCCGAGAAGCCGTTCGCCCGCAGGATCTCGTCGAACGCGGCACGGTTGAACCGGCCGTCCGGACCCTTGAAGTTCGGATCGTCGAGCACCGACTTGGCGATCGTCTCGTCCGAGATCGCAAGGCCGTATTCCTTCACCCGCGCATCGAGCGCGGCGTCGGAGACGAGTTTGTCGAGCACGCGCCGATCGAGCCCGAGCGAGCGCGCCTCGTCGCCCGTCAGCGTCCGACGGATGCGGCGCGAGATCCCTTGGATCTCGTTCTGATAGGCTTCCTTGAAGGCCTGCACGCCGATTTCCGTCGAGCCGACCTTGGCGACGTGCTGCGCTCCGACGCCGCGGAGCATGTCGCCGATGCCCCAGACCGCGAAGCTCAGGATCAGCAAGCCGAAGAGTACGGCGACGACGACGCGGCCGAGCCACGTCTGCCCCGCCTTGCGAAAGCCCTGCATCATGAGACGAACGATCCGGTTCCGAGGAGGCGGGGAGGGGTCCCCGCGAAAAGCGGCGCATCATAGGGACGGGGCACCCCTCCCGCAACGGGAGCGAAGCGCCGATCTGCACTCCGCGCCCCCTTTCTGTCCGGCCCCGCCTCTGCTAACCGAAATCCCGGTTCAATCGGGAGGGAGAGACGCATGACCCCGGGCATCCGGCCGCTCGTCGCGGGCAATTGGAAGATGAACGGCCTCGAGGCGTCCCTCGCCGAAATCGCGGCCATGGGCGGGCAATTCGACGCGGTCCTGCGCGCCCGCATCGATCTTCTGATCTGCCCGCCCGCCACTTTGGTCGCCGCCATGTCCGCCGCCGCGGCCGGAACGGGCGTCGCCGTCGGCGGGCAGGACTGCCACGCGAAGGAATCGGGCGCTCACACCGGCGACGTCTCCGCCGAAATGCTCGCCGACGCCGGCGCGACCCATGTCGTCGTCGGCCATTCCGAGCGCCGCACCGACCATGCCGAATCGGATTCGGTCGTGAAGGCCAAGGCCGAGGCCGCGCGCCGCGCCGGCCTCGTCGCGATCGTCTGCGTCGGCGAGACGCGCGCCGAGCGCGAGGCGGGCCGTACGCTCGACATCGTGCGCGGCCAAATCGCGGGCTCGATTCCCGCGGGGCTGACCGCCGCCGAACTGGTCGTCGCCTATGAGCCCGTCTGGGCGATCGGCACGGGCCTGACCCCGACCGCGTCGGACGTGGCCGAAGTGCACGCCGAGATCCGTTCCGCGCTCGCCGCTTCCGTCGGCGCGTCCGAGGCCTCGAAGGTCCGCATTCTCTACGGCGGCTCCGTGAAGCCCTCGAACGCCCGCGAGCTGATGTCCGTCCCGAACGTCGACGGCGCCCTCGTCGGCGGCGCGAGCCTCAAGGCCGCCGACTTCATGGCCATCGCCGACGCCTATCGCTGAAAGAGATTCGGGATCAGGGCGGCAGTAGGCGGCAGGCAGTAGGCGGCAGGCGGCAGGCGGTAGGCGGCAGGCGGTAGGCGGCGGAGAAAAGCCGGCCTCGCCCCACCCCGTCATGCCCGCGCCTGCGGGCATCCACGTCTTCCTTCCCGCAGCC
>CAYNUN010000184.1:0-4681 GCA_964400345.1 uncultured Methylobacteriaceae bacterium | reverse complement strand
CGATCTCGCGACGATCGAACCCGTCGACCGCATCGTCGCGGAGACGCTCGCCCGCTTCGGCCGGATCGACGTGCTCGTCAACAATGCGGGCATCATCGGCCGCGCCGACGCGATCGACTTCACGGAAGAGGACTGGGACGACGTGATGAACGTCAATCTCAAATCCGCGTTCTTCCTCACGCAGGCCGTCGCCAAGCACATGCTCGCGCGCGGGGGCGGCGGCAAGATCGTCAATATCGGCTCGCTCCTGTCCTTCCAAGGCGGCATCCGCATCCCGTCCTACACCGCCTCCAAGCACGGCATCGCGGGGCTCACCAAGCTTCTCGCCTGCGAATGGGCGGGCAAGGGCATCAATGTGAACTGCATCGCGCCGGGCTATTGCGTGACCAACAACACCGAGGCGCTGCGCAACGATCCCGACCGCAGCACGCAGATCCTCGGCCGCATCCCGGCCGGCCGCTGGGGCACGCCGGACGATCTCGGCGGCACGGCCGTCTTCCTCGCCTCGCGCGCCTCGGACTATGTCCACGGCGCGATCATTCCCGTCGACGGCGGCTGGCTCGCCCGCTGATCGTCCCGCCCGCGCTTGGAGATTCCGCGTGACCGCACCCCGCCTGTCCGAAGCTCTCCTCGCGGGCCTGCCCGCCTCCGTCGCGAAGCCCGCCTATGACAGGGCGAAGGTGAAGACGGGCATCGTGCATCTCGGCATCGGCGCGTTCCACCGCGCGCATATGGCCGTCCATACCGAACACGCGCTCGCGGCGGGCGATCTCCGCTGGGGCATTCTCGGCGCGAGCCTGCGCTCGCCCGACACCCGGGACGCGCTGGCTCCGCAGGACGGCCTCTACACCGTCGCCGTGAAGGGCCCCGAGGGCACGCGCCTCGGCGTCGTCGGCGCGATCTCGAAGGTGCTGGTCGCCCCCGAGGACCCCGAAGCGCTGATCGCGGCCATGGCCGCGCCGGACGTGCGCATCGTCTCGCTCACGGTGACGGAGAAGGGCTATTGCCACGACCCCGCGACGCGGACGCTGAAGGAGGACCACCCCGACGTGGTCCACGACCTCGCGAATCCGCTCGCGCCCCGCTCCGCCCCCGGCTTCATCGTCGCGGCGCTGCAGCGCCGCCGCGCGGCGGGCGTTCCCGCCTTCACCGTGCTGACCTGCGACAATCTCCCCGCCAACGGGCGGACGGTGCGCAACGTCGTGACCCGTTTCGCCGCGTTGCGGGACCCCGCGCTCGGCCGCTGGGTGGAGGAGAACGTCGCCTTCCCCTGCACCATGGTGGACCGCATCGTTCCCGCCACCACCGACACCGACCGCGCCGCGATCGCCGCGAGCCTCGGCCTGCAGGACGCATGGCCCGTGATGACGGAGCCGTTCAGCCAGTGGGTGATCGAGGACGCGTTTCCGATGGGCCGGCCCGACTGGGCGGCCGCGGGCGCGGTCTTCACGCCGGAAGTCGCGGCCTATGAGGCGATGAAGCTGCGGCTGCTCAACGGTTCGCATTCCACCCTCGCTTATCTCGGCTTTCTCTCGGGCCGCGAAACCGTCGCCGACGCCATGCGCGACGAGGGCATCGCCCGGCTCGTGCGCGGCCTCATGGACGAGGAGGTGACGCCGACCCTCGCGGTCCCCGAAGGCGCGGATCTCGCCGCCTACAAGGATTCGCTGATCGAGCGTTTCCGCAATCCGGAACTCCGCCACCGCACCTGGCAGATCGCCATGGACGGCACGCAGAAGCTTCCGCAGCGCCTGCTCGGCCCGGCCCGCGACCGTCTCGCTTCGGGCGGCTCGATCGACCGCATCGCGCTGGGCGTGGCGGCCTGGATGCGCTTCGTGACGGGCGTCGACGAGAAGGGCGCGCCGATCGACGTGCGCGATCCGCTCGCCGACGCGCTGAAGCACCTGACGACCGAGGCGGGGCGCGATCCCGAACGCATCGTCGCCGCGCTGACGGGCCTCGAACAGGTCTTCGGCACCGACCTGCCGAAGGATCCGCGCTTCACCGGACCGGTGACGGCCGCGCTCCGCTCCCTCTTCGAAAAGGGCGCACGGGAAACCGCGCGCATCGCCGCCGGGCTCTGAGCCTCTGGACGGCGACGCCGCGACGGGCCATGAAGACCGTCATGTCCAAGGACCGCGTTCTCGTCGGCGTGTTCGGCGCTCCGCACGGCGTGCGGGGCGAGATCCGCCTCAAATCCTTCACGGCCGATCCCGAAGCCGCGGCCGGTTACGGCCCGGTCTCGACCGAGGACGGCCGGATCTTCCGTCTGCAGCTCGTGCGTGGGCTGAAGGACGACATGATCGTCGTGCGCGTCGAAGGCGTCGCGGATCGCGATGCGGCGGCGAAGCTCACCAATCTCCGCCTCTCCGTCCCGCGCGAAAGCCTGCCCGCGACCGAGGAGGAGGAGTTCTACCGGTCCGACCTGATCGGGCTCCCCGTCGTCGGAGAGGACGGAGCGACGTTCGGGACGGTGACGGCGGTCCTCGATTTCGGCGCGGGCGACCTGCTCGAGATCCGCCGTCCCGAAGGCGGAGCGACCGTTCTCCTGCCCTTCACCAAGGCCTTCGTGCCGACCGTGGACGTGAAGGCCCGGCGCATCGTCGCGACCCCGCCCGGCGGTCTGTTCGACGCGGGATCGGACGAGGACGAGGACGCGCCCGACCGGCCGAGACGGCGATGAGCTTCCGCGCGACCGTTCTGACGCTCTATCCGGACATGTTCCCCGGCCCGCTCGGCGCCTCGCTCTCGGGGGCGGCGCTGGGTCGGGGCGACTGGTCGCTCGAGGCCTTCGACATCCGCGCCCACGGCTTGGGCCGGCACCGCGCGGTCGACGACACGCCCGCGGGCGGCGGAGCGGGCATGGTGCTGCGCGCCGACGTGCTCGCCGCCGCGATCGACGCGGTCTCCCCCGCCGACGACCCCCGCCCCCGCCTGCTGATGTCCCCCCGCGGCCGCCCGCTCGCCCAGGCACGCGTGCGCGAACTCGCGGCCGGCCCCGGCGCGGTGATCGTCTGCGGCCGTTTCGAAGGCGTGGACGAGCGCGTGATCGCGGCCCGCCGGCTCGAAGAGGTCTCGATCGGCGACTACGTCCTGTCGGGCGGCGAGATCGCGGCGATGGTGGTGCTCGACGCCTGCGTGAGGCTTCTGCCCGGCGTGATGGGCAAACAGGCCTCGGGCGAGGAGGAGAGCTTCGAGAACGGGCTCCTCGAATATCCGCATTACACGAGGCCCCGGGACTGGGAAGGCGCGTCGATCCCCGAAATCCTGCTCTCGGGCGACCATGCCCGCATCGCGAAATGGCGACGCGCGGAAGCCGAACGCATCACGCGGGAACGCCGGCCGGACCTGCTCGGCGAGGACTGAGCCCGCCTCCTATCGACATCGCGGTTCCGCTCGTGTAAGAGCCCGCATCCCAACTGAAAACGGCGGCGCCGAAACGCTGATCGCGGTCCACGCGGTCGAACCGGCAGGAGACGAAGATGGATATCATTCAGCAGCTCGAAAAGGAGCAGGCCGAACGCCTCGCTTCCGTTCGCCCGGTTCCGGATTTCCAGCCCGGCGATACGCTTCAGGTCAATGTGAAGGTCGTCGAAGGCGAGCGCACCCGCGTGCAGACCTATGAAGGCGTCTGCATCGGCCGCTCCGGCGGCGGCCTCAACGAGAGCTTCACCGTCCGCAAGATTTCCTACGGCGAAGGCGTGGAGCGCGTGTTCCCGGTCTATTCGCCGCTGATCGAGAGCATCAAGGTCGTGCGCCGCGGCAAGGTCCGCCGCGCGAAGCTCTATTATCTGCGCGATCGCCGCGGCAAGTCGGCCCGCATCGCCGAGCGCAAGGACGGTCCGAAGGCCGACAAGGCCTGAACGGAGCTCCCTCGCGGAGAATTCGAGGCGCGACCTTCGGGTCGCGCCTTTTTTTGTCGCGGCACGCCGGCCGGACCGACGAGCGCCCTTCCTTTCACCGCGGGCGGCGGGTAAAGAAAAGGCCGAATTTTTCCGACGGACGGAGAGCTCGCTCATGGCCCCGCGCACCCTTTACGACAAGATCTGGGACGACCACGTCGTCGACACGCAGCCCGACGGCACGTGCCTGCTCTATATCGACCGCCATCTCGTGCATGAGGTGACGAGCCCGCAGGCCTTCGAAGGTCTCCGCGTCACGGGCCGCAAGGTCCGCGCGCCGGAAAAGACGCTCGCCGTCGTCGACCACAACGTGCCGACCTCGGACCGCTCCAAGGGCATCGAGGATCCCGAGTCCCGCACCCAGGTCGAGACGCTCGCCGAGAACGCGCGCGACTTCGGGATCGAGTACTATGACGAGCTCGACCGCCGTCAGGGCATCGTCCACATCATCGGGCCGGAACAGGGCTTCACGCTGCCGGGCACGACGATCGTCTGCGGCGACAGCCATACCTCGACGCACGGAGCCTTCGGCGCGCTCGCCCACGGCATCGGCACCTCGGAGGTGGAGCATGTGCTCGCCACCCAGACGCTGATCCAGAAGAAGGCGAAGAACATGCGGATCACCGTCGACGGGCGTCTGCCCGACGGCGTGACCGCGAAGGACCTCATCCACGCCATCATCGGCGAGATCGGCACGGCGGGCGGCACGGGCCACGTCATGGACTATGCGGGCGAAGCCATTCGCGCGCTCTCCATGGAAGGCCGCATGACGATCTGCA
>CAYNUN010000183.1:0-4708 GCA_964400345.1 uncultured Methylobacteriaceae bacterium | reverse complement strand
GCGGGATTTTCGGAGACGAGAGGCCAGAATGCTTCGACCGGACGACCGGAACGCGCCGCAAGGACGAAGGGCGCCGCGAGCAGCGCGGGATAGAAATAATCCGACGCCAGGATCGTGCAGCAACCCGCCTCGATCATCGTCGCGGCGTCGGGGCAACCGGTATGGCTGCCGCCGCGAACGACGTTGGGCGCGCCGAACACGATGGGATCGCCCGCCTCGGCCGCCGCCTTCGCCGTTTCTGCGGTGATCGGGAATTCGGCCACGACGGCCCCCATCATGCGGTAACGGTCCCGCTCTTCGGCGGAGTGGTCGTCGTGGGACATCATGACCACCGAGGCCGCGCGGGCGGCGCGGGCGAGCCGCGCGACGGAGGCTTCGACCTCGGGCGCACGCGCATGAACCGTTTCGACGAGTGCGTCGAAGGCGGCCTCGTCGAGTCCGGTGCGCTCGATCATCCGGGCCTTCTTGTCGGGGCGATGACGATCCTTCAACGTGCCGCTCATATGGTCGTTGAAGGCCAACAGATGGATCAAGCCCGCTTCGATCCATGCGACCGTCTCCGCTTCCGCATCGAGATTGAACGTCTCGTGGCGGAGATGGACGCGCGTATCGATACGCGCACGGCTCCGGTCGGCCATGGCGCGGATGAGGCGCCTGACCGTCGCGATCCCGCGCAGGCCCGGCTCCCAAGAGCAGGTCACGCCATGAAATGCCGTGGTGATTCCATTGGCCGCCAATTGGCGCTCGGTATCGTCGAGCGCGAGGTCGAGATCGAACGCGACTCCCGGACGCGGCATGATCTGGCGTTCGAAGGCGTCGCCGTGGATGTCGACCAGGCCCGGAAGAACGAGCAGACCCTCCGCATCGATCTCGATGCAGGACGCGTCGTGTCCCTCGCCTTCACCCGCGATCCGCCCGCCGACGAGGACGAAATCTCGGCGGACACGCTCTCCTTGCCACGGAACGGTCCCGTTGCGGAGAAGGAGTGTTTCGATGTGCGGCATGACTGAGGCTCCTGCATTCGCAAAAGCGAATACGCCGGCGTGGATGACGTCCGGGTGACGAAGGCGTCACCGGAGCGTCATCGGGCATGAATATCGCTTGTCCGTCGGTTTAATCGGAGCTCGGACATGATCTCGCGTCGTTCCTTCACGATCGGCCTCGGCGTTGCCGCCGTCGCGGCCTCACCCGCCCTCGCTCAGGCCAAGAAGCTGCGCTTCGCCGTCACGGACGTCGACGGATTGGAGTCGCTGCAGCGCGAATTCGGACCCTTCAAGGAGACCTTCGAGAAGGCTTCCGGCCTTTCGATCGATTTCTTCCCGGTATCCGGCCGCACCGCGGCCGTGGAGGCCATGGCCGCCGGTCAGGTCGACTTCGTGCTGACCGGTCCGGCCGAATATGTCGTCTTCAATGCGCGGCTGAAGGCCGAACCCGTCGTGGTCTGGACCCGTCCCGATTATCGGTCGAGCATCGTGGTGCTCGACTCGGGCGCGAAGACGCTCGCGGAACTGAAGGGCCGCAAGGTCTCCTTCGGCGAGATCGGCTCGACCTCGCAGCATCTCGCCCCGGCGACGATCCTGTCCGAAGCGGGCCTCGCCTACGGCAAGGATTACGAAGCCGTCTTCCTTCGGCTCAACGTCGCCGCCGAAGCGATGCTGCGCGGCGACATCGCCGCGATCGGCATGAACCAGACCCATCTCGAGCGGGTCCGCAGAGCGTTCCCCGACAGGGTGTTCCGGTCCGTGGGCGACGGCATCGCCCTGCCGAACGATCTGATCGTCGTCTCGCCGTCGGTTCCCCGCGAGACGGTGGAGCGCTTCCGCCGCGCCTTCCTCGATCATGGCCCCGCCCTTCTCGCCGCGGTCACGTCGACCAAGGAGAACAAGAAGTTCGAGGGCGGCGGTTTTCTCCCGAACGTTTCCGACAAGGATTACGACATCGTCCGCCGCATGTTCGTGAATGTCGGCGTGAGGGAGTTCACGAAGTTCATCGGCGGTTGACATGAAAGCGGCCGAAAGGATCGAAGCGGCGGTTGCGGCCGCCATGCCCGGCCCCGCATCGATCACGGTCACGGGTCTCCGCAAGACCTTCGGCGACAGGATCGTGCTCGCGGGCGTGGACTTGGCGATCGCGCAGGGTGAAAGCGCAGCCTTGATCGGCGCCAACGGAACCGGGAAATCCACCTTCCTGCGCTGCCTGATCCGGTTGGCGGAGCCGGACGGCGGCGTCGTTCGGATGCTGGACAGCACCGTCACGGATCTCGGCTCGGAGCCGCTGCGTCGGTTCCGCTCCCAAATCGGGATCGTGTTCCAGAAGCACAATCTGGTGCCGCGCCTTTCGGCGCTCAGCAACGTCGTCCACGGCGTCCAGGCCCGGGCGGGCGGGCCGCGAACCTGGCTGCAGGGCCTCGCGCCCGCGGATGTGCGCGAGGAGGCCTTCGCCTGCCTCGAAGCCGTGGGCCTTGCCGACAGGGCCTTGCAGCGGGTGAGCAGCCTGTCGGGCGGGCAATCGCAGAAGGTCGCGGTGGCGCGGATGCTGATGCAGCGCCCGCGTCTGATCCTCGCCGACGAACCCGATGCGAGCCTCGATCCCAAGGCGGGCGAGGAGATCATGGAACTGCTTCTCCGCGTCGCGCGGGAGAAGCGGCTGACCCTGGTGACGGTCTCGCACCGGCTCGAACATGCGATCCGGTATTCGGACCGCATCGTCGGCTTCGGAGAGGGCAAGGTCGCTCTTGATCTGCAATCGGCCGCCGCCTCGGTCCAAGAGTTGCGCTCCTTTTTCTCGGAACGATCCGCAGCATGACACCGCTCGATTCCCGCCGCGGCGTTCCGCCCCGGCACACCGCGCCGAACGCGCTCTCGGTCGCGCTCTGGTTCGCGGTCCTCGGCTTCATCATCTGGTCCTTCGCAGGCGCGGGCCTGTCGCTCGAACGGCTCGCACGCGGCATCCCGGCGCTCGGCAACATGTTCTCGCGCATGTTCCCGCCGGACGTCGAACGGCTGCCTCAGATCCTTTGGTCTCTTCTCGTCACGTTCCAGATGGCGGTCGCGGGCTGCGTGCTGGGCTTGATCCTCGCCTTTCCCGTCGCGATCCTCGCCGCCGACAATCTGTCGCCGCACCCTGCCGTCAAGACGGTCGCCAAGGGGCTGATCGCGCTGTTCCGGACCGTCCCCGATCTCGTCTGGGCGCTCCTCTTCGTGATCGCCGTCGGCCTCGGCCCGCCGGCCGGCATTCTCGCCATCATGGTCGACAAGATCGGCTTTGCGGGGCGCTTCTTCGCGGAAGCGATGGAAGAGGCCGACAAAGGTCCGCGGGAAGCGCTCGAGGCGTTGGGCGCGAAGCGGACCGGCGTCATCTTCTCCGCGATCGTGCCGGAATGCTTGCCCTCCTTCGTCGCGACCTCGCTCTTCGCGCTCGAAAAATCCGTCCGCGGCTCGGTGATCCTCGGACTCGTCGGCGCGGGCGGCATCGGCGTCGAACTCAAGGTCGCCTTCGATCTGTTCGACTACGATACTGCGGCCACCAT
Organism: uncultured Methylobacteriaceae bacterium; assembly: GCA_964400345.1. Lineage (GTDB taxonomy): Bacteria > Pseudomonadota > Alphaproteobacteria > Rhizobiales > Beijerinckiaceae > JAIXZO01. Next base: position 1,179 of record CAYNUN010000183.1, on the reverse strand, counting down.
CATCATCGCGGTCTTCCTGCTCGTGCTTCTGGTCGAGCAGATTTCGGATCGCGTGCGTCGCCGGCTGATCTGAGCGGGCGGATACCCGAACGCCCCGTCAACGCGGGGATGCCCCGGGGCCGTATGCAGCGACGAAGTCGGACACGGACAACCGCCGGAAATCGTCGAGCGCGGCGCGCAGCCGGTCATGCGGCCAGTCCCACCATGCGATCGCCTCGAGATCTTCGGCGATCCGCTCGGGAAATCGACGCCGGACGGGCTTCGCCGGGATGCCGGCCACGATCGTGTAGGGAGGCACGTCCTTCGTCACAACGGCTCCGGCCGCGACGACCGCTCCCGTGCCGATCGTCCGGCCCGGCAGGATCACCGCGCCGTGGCCGATCCATACGTCGTGACCGATCACGACGGCGTGCGAACGCCGCCAAGCGAAGAATTCGGACTCGTCCTCGGCATCGTCGAAATAGGCGGAGGCCCGGTAGGTGAAATGCGACTGGCTCGCCCGATGCATCGGGTGGTTGCCGGGATTGATCCGGACATGGGCCGCGATCGAACAGAATTTCCCGACCGTCGTGTAAATGACGTCTCCGTCGTTCACGATGTAGGAGTAGTCGCCGAAAGTCGTCTCGACCACCTTCGTGCGCGCGCCCACCTCGGTGTATCGTCCGAGCACGGACCGCGCCACATGGGCGGTCGGGTCGATCAGGGGTTCGGCGCCCAGCTTCTTGACGGTCATGACCTTCGATCCTCGTTCAATCGGTGTTGCGCATGCGGCCGCGGCCCAAGGCGCGCTGGTCCTGGTGGTCGGCCCCTCGGGGGCCGGAAAGGATTCGTTGCTGGCGGCGGCCCGGCGCGAACTCGCGCACGATCCGCGCTTCGTCTTTCCGCGCCGCGTAATCACGCGGACGGCGCAGGCCGATGCGGAGGACCACGACACGATGGACGTCGACGCCTTCGAGGCCGCGGAGAAGGACGGCGGCTTCGTCCTGTCCTGGCGCGCGCACGGGCTCGCCTACGGAATCAGGCGGGAAGTTTCGGACGAAATTCCGCGCGGCCGGATCGTGGTGGTGAACGTGTCGCGCGCCGTGATCCCGCATGCGGAGCGCATCGCAAGCCGCACGCTGGTTCTGAACGTGACCGCCCGTCCCGAGGTGCTGGCCGAACGCATCGCCCGGCGCGGCC
>CAYNUN010000182.1:786-4786 GCA_964400345.1 uncultured Methylobacteriaceae bacterium | reverse complement strand
GTGTCGCCTTCCGCGAAGCCGCCCGTTCCGGTCCCCGAGGCGAGATCGACGGTGACGGCCCGGCTCGAGGCGCCGTAATCCGCGGCGTCCTTTTCGAGCGGGTCGGCCGCGAAGCCGCCGTCGAGCCGGTCGGCCCCGGCTCCGGCGACGAGCGTGTCGTCGCCGACGTCGCCGTCCAAGGTCGATCCCGTCTCCGCCGCCGTGAGCCGGTCGTCGCGACGCGAACCGATCACCTTCTCGATCCCGACGAGCACGTCGCCCGCGGCGTCGCCGCCCGTTCCGGTCCCGGTCGCGAGATCCACCGTCACGGCCGAGGCCGAACTCCGATAGTCCGCGACGTCGACGCCCGCGCCGCCGATCAGCGTGTCCGCGCCCGCGCCGCCGATCAGCGTGTTGGCCCCGGCATCGCCGACGAGACGGTCGGCGAAGGCCGAGCCTTCGAGCGCCTCGAAGCCGGAGATCGAGTCCCCGCGCGCGAAACCGCCCGAGGCGGTGTTGCGCCCGAGATCGACGTCGACCGCGTCCTGCGACCGGCTGTAGGAGAGGAGGTCCGTGCCGACCCCGCCGAAGATCGTGTCCGCTCCCGCGCCTGCATGCACGGTGTCGTTGCCCGCGCCGGCGTCGATCATGTTGCCCGCGGGGTTGTCGTAGAGGATCACGACGGGTTCGCCGCTCGACGGGTCGATATAGGTCGCGTCTTCGGGACCGTCGACGTCGCGGACGCCGATCAATGCGGTGCCGTTGGTGACCGCATAGCCTTCCGGCGTCTGCACCAGAAGCTCGAGGCCGAAGGTGAACTTTTCGTAGAAGCCCAGCTCGTCCGTCGTCGCCCCGTTGGCGGGAAGCGGATAGACGATGTCGAGCGTCGCATGGTTCGGATCGTTGTCCGGATCCAAAGCGACGAAGAACTGGTTGCCGACCTGCTGCGCATTGGCGATCGAATAGCCTTCCGGCAGGCCGTAGACCTTGGCCATGACGGCCACGAGGCCCGCCTTGGGCATCTCGATCGTGACGTCGAGGCGGCGACCGGAGGTCCCGTCCGGCAGAATGTCGGGATTTTCGGCGAAGATCAGGTCGTCGCCCGCATTGCCGACGAGCGTCTCCGAGCGGCTCTGGGCGAAGAAGGAGGGGTCGGTCGCGGCGTCGTCCGCCGCGGCGCCGCCGAACAATTCGACGCCGCCGTCGTTTTCGACGACGTCGCGCTCCGTGATCCCGAGAGCGACGATGACGAGACGGGCCGCGGCGATGTTGCCGTCGCCTTCCGCGGGCGTCACCGAGGCGCTGGGCGTGGACCCGGCCGAGGGACCCCCGCTCGACGACGCGGTCGACGTATTCGTGTTGGGGCTCTGCGGCGGCAGGGCCGGCTCGTCGAACTTGCCGCGATCACCTGCGGCGCTCGCCTTCTGCAGCGCGACGATGTTGACGGGCTGCGTTTCGGCCGCGGCCGCCTCGCCGTCCTGCTCGGCCTCGGCCTCGTCCTTGCTGGCCTTGGCGCTGACGAGCTGGAGCGAAGGCAGCGAGCGGCTGAGCTGCACGTCGCCGATCTCTCCGACGACCTGCTGCGCATCCACCCGGATCTCGGCGAAGAGCAGCTCCGGCGGCGTCGGGCCGACGATCTCCAGGGCGAGGCCGGGCAGCACGAGCTTCGCGCCGTCCGGGAACAGCAGAACCAGATCGACGTCCAGAGCGATCATCTTCACGCCGTCGAGCGGGAAGGCGAATTTGAGGACGCGCACCCCGGCGACGTCGGCGATCCGGATCGCGCCGGGCTCGGGCCGCTCGATCAGCTGCGCCGGCATGAGCGCGAGGCTCTCCCGCTCCCCGACGCCGTCGGTCCGCGTCGCCTCGGTCTCGGCCTCGTTCTTGGTGCCGTCGTTCGTCGCATTCGCCATCGTCGCAGCCCATCGATCCGGCCCCGAAAACAGTCGGGGGATTTCTATACTTCGATGATGCTTTTAACTGCTTCACGTTGATCGATAGAAAACGCAAAAGTTGTATTTTGAAACGTAATTAATTTCAATTTTTACGAAATCATTTGATCTTTTATTTCATTCGCTGCGGTATTCTAAACTCTGGGTTTATCGTTTTGTTAACCACACTTTTTCATATCATCGCTCGGGTATTGCGTATGATTCGTTGCATGGAGGCGCTCTTGCGCTCGAGGTTCGTTGCTCGTTTCCTTCTCCTGACGAGCGTCGCCGCTGCGGCCGCGCTGTCGTCGTCCATTCCCTTCACCGTTTCGACGGCGCATGCCGAGGCGGTCTGCCCGGCCGACGCCGAGCAAGCCGTCTGCCTCCCCGCGCCGCAGAAGCGCGGACCCGTTCGGGCGGCCGATCTCGCGGTGCCCGAGCGGCTCGACAGCCTCCCCGCCGTCCTGCGCCGAGCCATCGCGGTACATCCGCAGATCGGCATCGCCCGCTCCCGCGCGCTCGAGGCTTCCGCCGGGCTCGACGCCGCGCGTGCCGGCCTCTATCCGCAATTGGACGTGAGGATCGGGGGCGGCCAGGGCGTGATCGGACAGTCGTCCGGCGAGGTGCTGGGCGACAAGGTCTATGATCGCAAGAACGCGGCGGGTTCGGCGCGCGTGGAGGGGCAGGTCGTCCTGCGCCAGGTCGTCTATGATTTCGGCCTGACCGGAAGCCGCATCCGCTCCGCCGATGCGCGGCGGTCGTCCTCCGAACGCGGCGTCCTCGACACCACCGAAGAGGTCGCCTACCGAATGGCGGACGCCTATCTGCGCGTCCTCGAATCCCGCGAGACCCTCGCCGTTTCGGAGGAAAACGCCGATGCGCTCGACAGGCTGCGGGCGCTCGTCGAGGAGAACGAGAAGAACGGCAATTCGACGACGGCCGACGTCAAGCGCGTGCAGGCCCGCCTGTCCGACGCCCGCACGATCCTCGCCGCCGCTCAGGCCGAGCTCGAAAACGCGTCCGACCGCTTCCGCCGGCTCGTTCAGATCGAGCCGGGCCCGCTGCGCCCGGCTCCCCTGCCGCGCGCCCGCCTTCCCCGCTCCGTCGAAGACGCCCTGCCCCGGTTGAGCGAGCGGAATCCCCGCCTCGCCGTGCTCGAAGCGGGCATCGAAGCGGCGCGGATGGAGGTGGCCGCCCAGCGCAGCTCCGATCTTCCGCAGATCTCCCTCGACGCCGACTTCACCAGCAAAAGTTATCACGGCCGCACCCGACGTGACGAGATCGACGGGCGCGCGCTGGTGACCTTCCGCAAGAACCTGTTCGACGGCGGCCTCGCTTCGTCTCAACTGCGCCAAGCCCGCGAGCGGTTGGAGCAGGCGGAACTCCAATACCGTTTCGCGCGCGACGAGGCGGAGGCGGATCTCCGACAGGCCTATCGCGCGATCATGGGCGCGCGGCAGAAAGCGGAGGGTCTCGCCGTCGGCGTCGAGACCTCGGCCAAGGCGCGGGAACTCTATGACGAGCAGTTCGCGGGCGGGAAGCGGACCTTGTTCGAACTGCTGGACATTCAGGCCGCCTATTACACGGCGCGGCGAAGCCAGATCGCGAACCGTTATGAAGAGCATCGCTCCGTCTTCGCGGTGCTGCGCGCTCTGGGCGGGCTGAGCGCCGCCGTGCTGGAGGCGGATTCGCCCGAACCGCGACCCGCTCGGGAGAAGGACCGGACCGCAAGGGCCGCCGTCCCCGCCGCGACGCCTGCGGCCGCCGCTCCGCCGCGATGACGCCTATTCCGCCACCCGAGTCCGGCCGCGGCCGAATTCCAGCGTAGGCTCCCAATCCGCGGGATTGCCGTAGTCGTCGCCCGGACGCAGCGAGAGGATCTCGCCCAAGCGGTTGCGCGCGCGGTTCACGCGGCTCTTCATCGTGCCGACCGCGCAGCCGCAGATCTGCGCGGCCTCTTCATAAGAGAGTCCCGAAGCGCCGACGAGGATCAGGGCTTCGCGCTGATCGGGGGGAAGGCGCTGCAGCGCGGCCCGGAAATCGAGCAGGTCCATATGCCCCATCTGGGCGGGGCCGGTCGCGAGCAGCGC
>CAYNUN010000182.1:0-776 GCA_964400345.1 uncultured Methylobacteriaceae bacterium | reverse complement strand
AAGTTCGTCGAGGATGACGAGATCGGAATGGGCGAGCCGCGCCGCGATCTGCCCTTCCGGATCGGCGACCTCGCGCCTGCGCTTCCGATATTCGGAATAGAAGAGATTGCGCAGGATCGTGAAGAGCCAGGCGGACATGTTCGACCCTTCGGTGAAGGAGTCGAGATTGCTCCAGGCCTTCATCAGGGTTTCCTGCACGAGGTCGTCGGCGCGGTCCATATTCCCGCACAAGGACATCGCGAAAGCCCGAAGGCTCGGGATCGCGGCGAGAAGATCGGACTTTACGCTCGAACCGACCGTCAACCGCCCTCTCCATCCTTCTTGCCCCGATCGAGCTCCTCCAGCAATTCAAGCAGACGATCGGGAACCGGCTGATTCAGCACGTCGTCGTAAACCGCCCTCAATTGGCGACCGATGTGATCCTGAATTTGGACGTGGATGCCGGGTTTTCCGTCTCCTTCGCCCGAGCGCGAGGCCGGCTTCGTCACCGCCGCTACCTCCCGCACGCTTCTTTTTTGTTCCATCCCACCCTCCGAGGGGCTCTCCATCTCCGTTTCGGTCGGGTGGAGCCCCGTTACAACGTTCCCGACCGAAAGGGGTTCCTTCGACGGAACCTTACCCTCGCCGACCGCGTTCACAGACGCCGCTCCCGATGGAGCACGGACCGGTCAGGGGGCCCGATGCCGACGTCCGAATTCGTTTCACCGCATATTCCCTATCTCCGCCGTTTCGCCCGGGCTCTCGCGGGCAGCCAGAATGTGGGCGACGTCTATGTT
>CAYNUN010000181.1:1698-4790 GCA_964400345.1 uncultured Methylobacteriaceae bacterium | reverse complement strand
GGACGGTCGGTTTGGGGACGAGGTCCCGGGGGACGGTCGCCGCGAGGTCTCTCGCCCTCGGGGCGATCCTTGCGGGCGGGGCGATCGAAACGACGTTCGCCTTCGGGCTTGGCGTCCTGCGCCGCGCCGCCTTCCGGCCGCCGGCCCTGCGCGGCAGGGCGACCGCCGCCGGGGCGACGATCGCGATGCTGCGGCCGGCCGTGATGACGATGCTGCCGCCAGATCTCGATCAGGACGGGCTCGGCGGGAGCCTCCGCCGCGGCCTCGACCGTCGTGTCGGAGGCGACTTCCGCGCCTTCGACGGGCGCCTCGGACAACGGCGCGGGAACGGCCTCGGCGGGCGTCTCCGCGGTCTCGGCCGCGAGGGCGGGAGCCTCGACGGCATCCTCGACCGCCGCGGCTTCGGCGACGGATGCCTCGTCCTCGGCGGGCGCGGCCTGTTCGGATGCGGGCGCGACCGGTTCAGCGGGCTTCATCGCCGCGGCGGGAACGAGCGGCACGGTGATCGCCGCGCCGGGACGCTTCTCGGAGACGTAGCCCAGCGAGCGCAGAATGCCCGCGAAATCCTCGCCCGCGCAGCCGCAGAGCGACGTCATGGCGGTCGTCACGACGAAGCCGTCGCCGTCGGCCGCGCCGGCGGGCGGCTCGCCGGGCGTCGTGCCGGGACGATATTGGACGGCCGGGCGGATGAGATCCGCAAGGCGCTCGAGAATGTCGACGCGCACCGCGCGCTCGCCGCAGACGCGGAAGCCCGCGGCGCGGTAGAGCGCCTTCGGGATCTCCTTGTCGACCGGGATCGAGGTGCGGCCCGACGCCGCGAGATGCATGATGTCGTCGATGCCCTTCACGTCGTCGCCGCCGTTCTGCAGCGCCCAGAGGCGGCAGGCGAGCCCGCGCGGCGCGGGCTTCAGCAGGACGGGAACCGTGAGGTTGTAGGCGCCGAAGCGGACACCGAGATTGCGCAGCGCGGAGCGCGCGGGCTGATCGAGCGCCTTCACGTCGTCGGCGATCTTCGAGCGCTCCAGCACGCCGAGCGCCTCGGCGATCCGGAAGCCGATGCCGCGGGCGATGCCCTGCAGCGCCTCCGACGACTCCAGCTGCTGCAGCGGACCGAGGAGTTTCGCGACATGGGCCTTCAGCCAGGCGTCGAGGCGCTCCTGCACCTTGTCGCGGGCGGGGCCCGTCAACTGCTCGTCGGCGAGGAGACGGACGCGCGGTTCGAGAAGCTTCTCGCCCGCCGTGATCTTGCCGACCACTTCGCCCAGCCAGCGGATCGCCCCGTCGTTGCCGAGCACGAAGGCGTCGTCGACGGCGTTTCCGACGCGGTTCGCCCGCGCCTCGAACTCCGCGGCCAATGCCTTGAAGGCGGCCGCCTTCAGCGCCTTGGCTTCGGAGCCGCCCGCCTCCGGATCCGGTTCGAACCGGAAGCCGGCGAGCCGACCGAGATGATGACCTTCGACGAGCACGTCGCCGGCCGCAGTGATATCCGCCTCGAGCATGGCGTTCTCTCTCAGGCGACGCATCAGAACGCTGGTGCGTCGGTCCACGAAACGTTGGGTCAGACGCTCGTGCAGAGCATCCGACAGCTTGTCCTCTACCCGACGCGTCACGCCCTGCCAATGCTCCGGATCGGCGAGCCAGTCCGGACGGTTCGCGACGAAGGTCCAGGTGCGCACATGCGCGATGCGCTGAGACAGCGCCGCGATGTCGCCTTCGGTGCGGTCGACCTCCGCGACGCGCTCCGCGAACCAGTCGGTCGCGATGCGGCGCTTGGTCATGATCTGCCGATAAAGATGGCCGACGAGATCGGCATGAGCCGCAGGCGACACCTTGCGGTAGTCGGGCAGGCGGCACAGGCCCCACAGTCGTTCGACGCCCTCGCGGCTCCCGGCGTAGCGCCGCATCTCCTCGCTGCGCGAAAGGATTTCGAGCGAAAGAAAATCGTCCGCCGGAGCGGCCTTGACGAGTTCCGGCTCCTTGGGCGCGACGTCGAGGGATTCCAGAAGGCGCTGGACGGAGGCGGTGTCGAGATCGGAATTGCGCCACTGGACGAGCTTGACGGGCTCGAAGACGTGGTTTTCGAGCGCGCCGACCAGCTCGTCGTCGAACGGGTCGCAGCGCCCCGTGGTTCCGAAAGTGCCGTCGCGCAGATAGCGCCCCGCTCGCCCCGCGATCTGGCCGATCTCCGCGGGGTGAAGATTGCGCGAGCGGCGACCGTCGAATTTCCGCCCGGCGGCGAAGGCGACGTGGTCGACGTCGAGATTGAGGCCCATCCCGATCGCGTCGGTGGCGACGAGATATTCGACCTCGCCCGCCTGATAGAGTTCGACCTGCGCGTTCCGCGTCCGCGGCGAGAGCGCGCCCAGCACCACCGCCGCGCCGCCGCGCTGGCGGCGGATCAGCTCGGCCACCGCATAGACCTCCTCCGCGGAGAAGGCGACGATCGCGGTGCGGCGGGGCAGGCGCGTGATCTTCTTCTCGCCCGCGAAGGTGAGCTGCGACAGGCGCGGCCGCGAGACCACATGCACGCCCGGCATCAGCTTCTCGATCAAGGGCCGCATCGTGGACGAGCCGATGAACAGCGTCTCCTGCGTCCCGCGCAGATTGAGCAGACGCTCCGTGAAGACATGGCCCCGATCGTCGTCGGCGGAGAGCTGGACCTCGTCGAGCGCGACGAAGTCGGTGCCGAGATCGGAGGGCATGGCCTCGACGGTGGCGATCCAATATCTCGGGTTCTTGGGCTTGATCTTCTCTTCGCCCGTGACGAGCGCGACGGCCTCGGGCCCGGCCCGCTCGACCACGCGGCCATAAACCTCGCGCGCGAGCAGACGCAGCGGCAGGCCGATCAGGCCGCTGCCATGGGCGAGCATCCGCTCGATCGCGTAATGCGTCTTGCCCGTATTCGTGGGACCGAGGACGGCGGTGACCCCGCGGGACCGCCGGGACGGGAGAAGCATGCGCGGGAACCATCAAGCGGGGCGCGGGCGACGCCGGTCGCCCGGAGCCTCATCGTCTATATGGCGTCGCGCCGCCTTTCCGGAAGTGACGGAACGCCGCTTTTCGTCCCCTCGCCCCCGATTCCGCCGGGCGGC
>CAYNUN010000181.1:0-1688 GCA_964400345.1 uncultured Methylobacteriaceae bacterium | reverse complement strand
TCCACCGGTGAGGTGATGGGCTGGGACCGCACCATCCCCCTCGCCTCGGATTTCCGCCGGGCGGCATGGTTGATTTTCGATGAACGAGGCCGGGCCGGACCGCGCAGGCCGCATTCACCTCTCGAACCTCGGGTGAACGGACCGGGCACGAATCGGCGGATACGCGCCGAAACGGGGCGTAGCCGCCCGCCTTCTCATGGCCGGACCTTGCCCTGTGAGTCCTCTCGGGCAACGCCGCGAGAGGCCCGCGTCAACGCATGCGTCCCGGATCGGGACTCGATGCGGGCTCGCGCGACGCCTCTTCGGTCTCGTCCGCAATGGCCGTACCGGTCGCGCCGCCGATGCGGCGCGCGTCGATGACGAGACGACCGACGCGCGTGGCGACCGCGATCCGCGCCGGCACAAGCGCGCGCGTGCCCGCCACGGGCACGAGCCAGACCTCCATGTCCCGATTGTCGCGCATGAACTGGACGGCCGAACGTTCGCGGTGCCCGGCGATCGGCACGTAGCGGGCGGCGCAGACCAGCGCGGGGCCCTCATAGCCGGGAACCCGGATCGACTGCGTGGACGCATAAGCGAGGCGCACGTCGAAGCGGCCAGCCCCGTCGAAGATCGGCAGCGTCCGGTTGCAGGCCTCGGGATCGATGAGCGGACCGCGGCCCGGCTGCAGCATCAGCAGCGCGCCGACGGGATCGACGACCCCGCGCTTGTGCGTTTCGAGCACGGGGATGCGGTCGGGCCGCGGCTGCAGGGGCGGCGAGAGCATCGCCTCGACGACGTTGCCGCCCGCGAGATCGACCTTCAGCGCGATCGGGTGGCGACCGTCGGGAATCTCGACGGCATAGCTCGACGGGATGACCCGCCGCCCCGACGCCGCACCCTGCGACCGGCCGTTTCCGCCGATGCCCGTCACCATGCCGGCGAGACCGGTGAGCCGCGCATCGAGATCGAGACGATAGCGCCCCTCGCCTACGCCGCCCTTCAGGGTCGCACGGCCGATGGGCAGACCCGAGAGGCGCAGGCCGTATTCGAGATCGAAGGCGCGCTCGGACGCGCGCTCGGGAGCGGGCCGCGACCCGCCCGCGACGACGGCCGCGCCGAGGGCGGCGAGGAGGGCGAGCCCGCGGGCTCGGGAGACGCGACGAGAACTGACGAACGATCGAAGCATGGCGACGATGTTAGCGGGAATCGGATCCCGCGTCCCTCTCCGGACTTGACGTTCGGGTCCGCTCTCCGCTATGGACCCCCGACCCCTGAATTCACTGCGGGTTCCGAGGCGGCGTCGCCGCCTTTTTCGTTCGGAACGAAGCCCGCGATCAAGACCGAAGGAAGCGACCGATGGCTCGCCGTTGCGAATTGACCGGGACCGCCGTGATGAGCGGCCATCTCGTGAGCCACTCCAACCGCAAGACGAAGCGCAGGTTCCTGCCGAATCTCTGCAACGTCACCCTGCAGTCGGACGTGCTGGGCCGGTCGGTGCGCATGCGCATCGCCGCCAATGCGCTGCGCTCGGTCGAGCACCGCGGCGGCCTCGACGCCTTCCTCGTGAAGGCCGGCGAGACGGACCTGTCGCAGGGTGCGCGCGAGCTGAAGCGCCAGATCGAGAAGAAGCTGGCCGAGACCGCCACCGCGGCCTGACGCCTTCTTCCTTCACCGGCTACGAAAAACCCCGCCGCGGCTTCGCCGGG
>CAYNUN010000180.1:0-4821 GCA_964400345.1 uncultured Methylobacteriaceae bacterium | reverse complement strand
CGGGAAAGCGATGATCCGCGCCGTCCGGCCCGCGTCCGCGCCGTCGCGTCGATCCGGCCTTCTCGCGTCGAAAGCCCGTTCGCGCCGCGCGATCTCGGCGGGCGGCGGCAGACCGAAGAGATCGCCGCAGACGTCTTCCAGATCCGCCATCGCGGCCGTCGTCGCCCCGTCTTCGTCGTCGCCCTGCCGCATCGCGCGCCTCCAGGCATGGGCAACTGATGCGGCGCCCCCGGACGTCAAGGCCCGGCCCTCCGTTCCCGCCGCGTCAGTGCAGCGTCAGCGCCGGGATGTAGGAGAAGGACAAAAGCACCGCCAAGGCCATCAGATAGAAGGGCAGCAGTTCCTTCGCCGTTTCGAGGATCGCCGTCCGCGCGATCGAAGCCGAGATGAACAGCGTCGTGCCGACGGGCGGCGTATAGAGACCGATCGCCAGATTGAGCACCATCATGATCCCGAGCTGCGTCAGATCGAGGCCGATCGTCGTCGCGAGCGGGACGAAGATCGGCCCGAGCAGCAGGATCGCCGCCGGCAGATCGATGAACATGCCCGCGATCAGCATGATCACGTTCATCGCGAGGATGATCAGCCACGGCTCCTTCAGCGTGCCCAACGCCCATTGGGAAAAGAGCTGCGGCACCTGCTGCATCGTCATGATCCAGCCGACCACGGCCGACGCCATGATCACCAGCATGACGACGCCCGTCGCCACGCCCGCCGAAACCACCGCGCCGTAAAAGCGCGCCCAGGTCATGTCGCGATAGATGAACAGGCCCGCGGCGAGCGCGTAGAACACCGCAAGCACCGAAACCTCGGTCGGCGTCGCGATGCCGAAGCGCAGGAAGAGCAGGATGAACAGCGGCATCGCCAGCGCCGGGGCGGCCTGTGCGAAGAGCCTGCGCAGTTTCGGGCCGTCGAAGGCGATCTTCTGATACGGAAAGCCGCGATAACGCGCCGACAGATTGTTGACGATGATGAAGGCCGCCGTCAGCGTCAGCCCCGGCAGCACGCCCGCGAAGAACAGCGCGCTCACCGATACGTCCGACACCAGCGAATACAGGATCATCGGGATCGACGGCGGGATCAGGATCGCGATCGTTGCGGATGCGGCGTTGTTGGCCGCGCAATAGGCGGGCGGGTAGCCCTCCTTCTTCTGCCAGGGGATCAGCATGCCGCCGATGGCCGTGGCGTCGGAGACGGCCGAGCCGGACACGCCGCCGAACACCGCCGAGCCGACCACGCTGGTCGAGGTCAGGCCGCCGCGATAGCGCTGCACGACCAAGGTCGCGAAATCGATCATGTTGCGGCCGAGCTTGCCGCTCATCATCAGACTGCCCGACAGGATGAAGAAGGGCAGCGCCAGCATCGGGAAGGACTGCGTCTGCTGGAACATCTGCTGCACGACGATCATCAGCGGCAGATGGCCCGACGCCAGGATCGAGGCGCTCGCCGCCGCCACCAGCACATGACCGACCGGCACCGCCAGAAACAGCAGCCCGAAAAAGGTCAGGATCATCACGAGGATCATGTCACGCTCTCCTCGGGGTCGAATTCGGGTGCGGCGGAGGCGCCCCGCGCCAGCACGCGCAGGCTGATCGCCACGGTCGCGATGATCACCCCGATGATGGTGGCGGCGATCGAATAGAAGCCGATCGAGCGCGGCAGCCGCAGAAGCGGCGTCTGTTCGATGGAGGTGATCTCGGCGATCTGCAGCACCGGACCGAGCAGCGCGGCATAGGTGGCGATCACGATCGCGTTCACGAGAAGCAGCAGGGTGATCCGACCCTTCGGCCCGACGCGGCCGGAGATGAAGTCGAGCGAGATGTGCGCGCCGCGCTGGACGGCGAGGACGATCCCCGCCCCGATCAGCCACGGAAACAGCAATTCAGGAATCTCCCCGACCTCGTTCACCCCGCCCTTTTCGAACAGATAGCGGGCGACGACGTTGACGCCGATCACGCCCAGCAGGGCCAGCATCGTGATGAAGACCACGCCGCGACAGAGACGACCGACGGCGTCGTCGACGAAATCGACCACGCGCAGGAGAGCGCCCATTCCGAACCCCTTCGGGTATGAGGAGAAGCGCCCCCGCCGCGAAGGCGGGGGCGCCGAGCATCGAGCCTCAGCCCGCGGCCTTGACGAGCTGATCGACGAAGTCGCCGAAGGGCTTCTTGCGCCAAGCGTCGACGACGCCCGCGGAGGCCTTGCGGAACGCCGCCTTGTCGGCCTCGTTCATCGTGATCTTCGGATTGGCCTTGAATTCGGCCATGAAGCGCACGTCGAACTCGCCCATGAGCTTGCGCTGCAGCGCGCCGGCTTCGGCCGCCGCGGCCTTCACGACGTCGCGATCGGCGGCCGAGAGCCGGCCCCAGGTGATCTGCGACATCAGGAAGGGGGTCGATTCCCATTTGTGCCCGGTCAGCGAGATGAACGGATTCACCTCGAAGATCTTGGACGAGGCGATGTTGGCGAGCGGGTTCTCTTGCCCGTCCACCACGCCCTGCTGGAGCGCGACATAGAGTTCGCCGAAGCTGATCTGCTGGGTCGCGGCGCCGAGCGCCTGGAAGATGTCGATGGTCATCGGATCCGGCGGGGTGCGGATCTTCAGGCCCTTGAGGTCTTCCGGCACGTTGATCGAACGCTTCGAGTTCGAAATGTGACGGATGCCGTTGTCCCACCAGCCGAGCGGCACCATGCCGACCGAAGCGAAGCGACGTTCCAGCACGCCGCCGAAAGTGCCGTCGAGCAGCTTGAAGGCCGCTTCCGACGTGTTGAACAGGAAGGGCAGGCCGAGCGCCGCCAGTTCCGGCAGCAGCGCCGAGGTGGAGCCTTGGCTGTTGACGGTCATGTCGACCGCTCCGGTCCGCAGGCTCGTCAGCAGCGAGGCTTCGTTGCCGAGCTGTTCGGAGGGCGCGACGCGGACGGTCACGCGACCGTTCGTCCTGTCCTTGACGATTTCGGCGAAGCGTTCGGCCGCGATGTGACGCGGATTCGTCGGCGCGGCGTTGTGGCCGAGCGACAGCGTCACCTGCTGGGCGGAAGCGCCGCGCGAGAACGAGAAGACGGCGGGAGCCATCACGCCCGCCGCGAGCAGCGAGCGGCGCGAGACCGGCTTCGAGATGATGTCCTTCATGGTTTCCTCCTTGGACATGTTCCGACGGTAGTTGCCGAGCCTCGCGGTCCGGCGTCCCCCCCGGCTCTGCGGCCGGGTTGCGGGCGTTATCGTCAACGCGACAGCCACTCCTTGATCCGCGAGACGATCGCGGTGGTGGAAATGCCGTAGCGGTCGTGCAGCGTGGGCAGCGCACCCGCGGCGAGGAATTCGTCGGGCAGACCGATCTGCCGGAAGGTCGGGTGAACCCCGGAGCGCATCAGCAGTCCCGCGACGGCTTCGCCGAGGCCGCCGACCACCGTGTGGTTCTCCGCGACCACGACGAGCCGGCCCGGCTTGCCCGCCTCGCGCAGGATCGTCTGCGTATCGAGCGGCTTGATCGTCGGGACATGCAGCACCGAGACGCCGATCCGGTCGGCTTCCAAGGCCTTCGCCGCCTCGAGCGCCCGCATCGTCAAGAGGCCGGAGGAGACGACGAGCACGTCGTTGCCGTCGCGCAGCGTCTTCGCCTTGCCGAGTTCGAACCGGTAGCCGTATTCCTCGAGCACCACGGGCACCTGCCCGCGCAGAAGGCGCATATAGACGGGGCCGCGATGCGCCGCGATCGCGGGCACGACCTGCTCGATCTCATGCGCGTCGCAGGGGTCGATCACCGTCATGTTCGGCATCGCCCGCATGAGCGCGAGATCCTCCGCCGCCTGATGGCTCGGGCCGTAGCCCGAGGTGAGTCCCGGCAGCGCGCAGACGATCTTCACGTTGCGGTCTTCCTCCGCGATCGTCTGATGAATGAAGTCGTAGGCCCGGCGCGTCGCGAACACCGCATAGGTCGTCGCGAAGGGCGTGAAGCCCTCCGCCGCGAGCCCGGAGGCCGCGCCGAACAGAAGCTGTTCCGCCATGCCCATCTGGTAGTAGCGGTCCGGAAAGGCCTGCCCGAAAATGTGCAGATCCGTGTATTTTCCGAGATCGGCCGTCATCCCGAGCACTTCGGGACGGCTCTTCGCGACGTCGACGAGCGCATGGCCGAAAGGCGCCGGTCGCGTCTTCTGCCCGTCGCCCGCGATCGAGGCGATCATGGCCGAAGTGGTCAGGCGCGGCTTGCCGGAGGGCGGCGGGGCGGCGGGCTTCATGCGAGCCTCCCTTCGTCGAGCGCGGCCAGCGCGAGCCGCCATTCATGCGCGTCGACGCGGATGAAATGGTTCTTTTCCCGCGCTTCGAGGAAGGGCACGCCTTTGCCCATCAGCGTATCGGCCACGATGATCCGCGGCTTCGCTTCGGGATGGTCCTTGGCCGCGTCGAAGGCGTCGACCACCGCATCGAGATCGTTGCCGTCGATGCGCTGCACGAACCAGCCGAAGGCTTCGAGCTTGTCGACCAGCGGTTCGAAGGCCATCACCTGCGTCGAGGGGCCGTCCGCCTGCTGATTGTTGACGTCGACGATCGCGATGATGTTGTCGAGCTTGTAATGGGCGGCCGACATCATCGCTTCCCAGACCGAACCCTCGTCGAGTTCGCCGTCCGAGAACAGCACATAGACCCGGCTGTCCGACTTCTTCCGCTTCAGGCCCATCGCCATGCCGACCGCGATCGACATGCCGACCCCGAGCGAGCCGCCCGACATCTCCATGCCGGGCGTGTAGGAGGCCATGCCCGACATCGGCAGGCGGCTCTCGTCGCTGCCGTAGGTCTCGAGCTCTTCCGCAGGAATGATCCCG
>CAYNUN010000179.1:0-4867 GCA_964400345.1 uncultured Methylobacteriaceae bacterium | reverse complement strand
CCGATGGCTGGCATAGCTTTCATGAAAAAGAACGGTCGGTTCTATGCTCACATTTCAACGGACAATGGCAACGTCGCATTGGGCGGTTACGCTACTCTTGAAGAAGCCCAAGCCGCACGCCGCGCCGCCGAAGTGAAGTATTGGGGAGCCGCCGAATAGCGGCTCCCCATCTTCATCAGGTGCGACGGCCACGCATGAGAACGCGCGGACGCGAGCACCAGTGAATGGCGTTCATCTGCCACTCGACCTGCACGCCCTTGCCGTTCAGCATCTCGTACGTCTTGCCGTACATACGCTGGCCGGGACGACCAATCGTTTCGATGTAATCGGCGGGGCCGTAGAACGTGCGGAAGAGGCCGGGCACGCCCACCGGGAAGAAGTGCGCCTTGTTGGTGTCGATGGAGATCGCACCGCCGCCGCGATAGTTCTCGAAGGTGATGCCGCCGAACTCGAACGAGCCGTAGGTGCCGCCCGCGCCGTTGTTGATGTAGGCGGTGCGGAGAGCGGCAGCCTGCTCATAGCCGAGATACGTGGAACGCACCTCCGGGTGAGCGATGAGGTCGTCGAAGAAGGCGTCACCGACCAGCGCGTGGATGCGCTGATAGGGCAGACCGCCGAGCGTCGTCGACATCGCGCGGATCATCTCCACGCAACGCTTGCGGAGCGCGCCGGGCGCCGGGCTGGCGTTGTCGAGGTCGAAGTCCACTTCCGGGGACTGCGTTTCGCCGAACTCGTTGTAGTAGTCGAACAGCACCGTGGTGCCGTCCGCATCGAGAACGCGGCCCGACTTGATGATCTCAAGGCGGTGGAACTCTTCCGTGAGGGCGAAGTCCTGCGAGTGGACAGCGGCCTTCATGGCGAGCTTCGCCTGAAGCGACTCGACGGCATTCTCCGAGCCGAACGCGCGAACCTGCTGAACCTCGTCAGCATAGATCGCATCGTTGCGCTGGAAGTGCGGGATCGAGAGCTTCCGCAGCGAGCGGCGGGCGAAGTCGCGCGTGTCGCCCGGCGAACCACGGGGCGAAGACGGGACAAGCACAAGGTTCTCGGCGTCGGCCTTTTCGATGGCAACGTCGAGCACGTCCACGCTCTGCGTCTGGAAGAGACCGAGCGAGCCGACGCGACCCGGAACGTAGCTGACCTCGCGGAGAGCTTCGGCGAGGCGCAGAACGCTGAAGGCGTCAGCGCGGAAAATATCCAACATGCTCATGGTTCAGATTTCCTTCTTCTGCCGCAGCATCAGTTGCGGGCGATGATGCCGACAGCGGCAAGCTGGGCCTGCTTCGCGGCGATCTTGGCGGCATCGTTGACGGTCGAGTGCATCGTCAGCGTGTTGCCGTTCCACTCCGCGTCGCGGGCGATGATGGCGATCTCCTGATCGGCGGAGGTCGCATCGCAGCCGTAGATGGCGATGGCGACGGCGACTTCGCTGCCGTCCGAGCCCGTAGCGGGCGAGAGGACATACTTGCCCGACGCGGTGACGCGACCCAGCACGGAGCCGGGGGCGATGATGCCAGCACCGGAAGCGACGACAGCCGCCTCGCGGCTGCGCTGGCCGGAAGCCTCGGACATCAGCCCTTCGCCGTTGTGGCGACCTTCAGTGAACACAGTCATTGTGTCTCTCCTTTAATTCAGTTGGCCGCGCCGATGGAGCGGTTCGCCTGCGCGAAAGCGGCTTTCCAGCCGGACTGCACTCGGTCCGACGCCGACGGGGCCGGGGCTTCCGCACCGAACTCCGCGAGGCCGTTGGCGCGAGCGCCGATCTGAGCAGCACCCGAGACGGGAGCGGCAGCAGCGGGAGCCGTTTCCGACGCCGCAGCCGACAGAACCTTCTCGGCGTCTTCCGCCGACATGGCCGTGTCGAAAGCGAGCGTCATCGCCAGCTTGTCCTTGCCCTTGGCGGCGTCCGAGCGAAGGATCGCACCGATGCGGGCGGTCGCTTCTTCGGCCCCGGCCTTGCGCCCGGTGTTTTCACCCTCGGCACGCGCCGCAGAAACGGCAGCGTTAAAAGCGTCGGGAGAGATGCCCGCTTGCGGGGCAGTCGCTTGGTCATCCATACGATAACCTCCTTTTTTCGATTGCCCCGCGCGGGGCGTTTCGGATTGCAGGGCAGTTAAGACGGCATCCAGAGATGCCACGCGGTCAGCAAGGCCGCGATCAACGGCTTCCTGCCCCAGATAGGTCCGAGCCTCAGTAGCCCGCGCCATATCCTCCGTGAGCTTTTCGCCGCGCCCTTGAGCGACAATGCCCACGAATTGCGAGTAGAACTTCTCGACCTCGCTTTGCAGGTCGGCCTTCACCGACTCAGACAGCGGGCCGAACGAGTTGCCGTCGACCTTGTGCCGTCCCGCGTAGACGAGCGTCGGCTTGATGCCCTTCCGGTCCAGTTCGCCGGAGCGATCCAGATGCGTGAGGACGACGCCGATGCTGCCGACGATGGACGTGGGCGACACGACGATCTCCGTCGCCTGCGAAGCGATGCCGTAGGCAGCGGACGCCGCAAGATCGTTGACGACCGCGATGACGGGCTTCTGCTTCGCCGCCTCGCGGACCTGCGTGGCAAGCCCCGCCATCCCGGTCGCTTCACCGCCGGGGCTGTCCAGATCGAGAACGATGGACGACACTTTCGGGTCGCTCACCGCGTCCTTGATCTGCGCCGACAGCCCCTCATAGGAGGTCATGCCGGATTTCGCGCCGAGCCATGCGCCCCGGTTCACGAGGCTGCCGACCACCGAGATGATCGCCACGCCCTTGTCGACGACGGCGGTGCCGCCCCGCGTGGTCTTTGATCCGAGAAAGCGGTTCGCTTCCGGCGAAAGCGGTGCCAGAGCGCCGTTGAGCGGCAGACGCCCTTCAAGGACGTGCAGCAGCACCTCGACCTTCTGCGGATGCATCAGCAGGGGGCGACCCAGAATGCGATCCGCGATGTTCAGAAGCACCGGGCCATCGTCGGCCTGTATCAAAGTTTCGGCCATCGCAGATGCCCTCCCGCGCGCATGGCGAAGCGTCGGGGAACCGCATTCGCGCCCCCCGGCACCGCCACCGCACATTTCGCTTCCCAGTCTCGGACCATCAGCAGGAACGCGGCGGGGTCGGCCTTGGTGTAAGACACCGACCGCTCCACGCCGTTCTGCCCGGCCTTGAACGTCACCGTCTGCGGCTTCCCGCCCATCACCATGTCGGCGTAGGCCTGCCGCAGCAGAGCCGCCGTCCCGCAGGGGTCGGCGTCATTCAGCGTGATCGCCATCAGTTGCCCTCCTGATCGTCGTCTTCGGCGTCGCCGTTATCCTGCGCCCCGGTAGGAGCGCCGCCTGTGGCGGGCATGACCGTCGGTTCCGGCAGGCCGTAAGCCTTCCGAAGCTCGATCTCCGCAGCGCGGGCCGCGTAGACATCCTCGATGTCCCAGCCAAGGTCGGACGCGATCATGTCGTCGGACATGACGCCGAGCCGTTGCCAGACTTCGTGAGCCTTCGCCGCCTTGAGATCGTCCGCCTGTACCTTCGGCGTGCCGCGCCATTCGGCGCGCGATGCCGCAACCCGGTTCGCCAAGAAGGCATCGTAGCCGCCGGGAAACTCGATCCCGCCCGCCGCGATTTCCTCTTCCAGCCAAGCCTCGTAGACGATCTGGCAGAACGGAGCCAAGACGTTCTCGCGCCGCTGCTTGGTCACGGCGAACATCTCACCGCTCGCCATCCGCACCGACGAGTAGGTCGCGCCGTGGTAATCCCCGGTCGCCGACTCGTAGGTCAGGCCGAAGCAGCGCGCGATCTCGCGGAGCAGGTGTTTCGAGAAGGCTTCGTAATCGGCACCCGGCGCGTTCGCCGTGTGCATCTTGAGTTCCTGTCCGGGGAACAGGTGCGCGATGCGGCCATTGATGCCGACGTTGATCGTGCTGGCGTCGTAGTAACCGCCCGTCATGTCGAGATAGCCTTCGAAGGCAGATTGCCCCGACGCCATCATCCGAGCCTGCTCTTGGGGCGTCAGAAGCCCTTCAAGCACCTCTGCCGTCGGCGCGTCCCCTTCGATGGTCGCGGCGAACACCGCCTTCAGCAGCGTCTGCTGCAAGGTGGCGTCCGAAAGCTGGTCGAACTGCCGCGCGACCTGCAACGCCGGGACGAGCGGGCTGATGCCGCGCCACGTTTCCGGCAGGCCGTCGTAGCAATGGATGATCCGCCGCCGTCCCATGCCGTCACGGGCCGGGACCACGTATTCGATGGTCCCCATCAGCGGGTCTTTCTTCGTCGCCAGATAGGCGACGGGCATTCCGTCGGCATCGCGCATGACGCCGTTGACCATCCGCCGCACGCTGTCGGTCTTGCGCGAAAGGCGATGCGGAGACAGAAGCCGCACCTTGGTGCCGTAGCGGGTCCACGACCGCTTGCGCCACGGAAGCTCTGCGAGGATTTCGCCAGTCGCGAGCCATGACCGAAACGCCGCGCCCTGAAGCTGGCCGAAGCTGCGGATCGCCTGCACGTCGCATTCCTGCGGCGAGCGCGCGAACGTCTCCCACCGGGAGGCGACCGTCTTGCCCCATGCGCGGGCGTCCGCGTCGGACATCCCGAACAGGGCGTTTTCCGGGCGCGGGAACAGGCGCAGGCCGTTTCCGACGGTGTTTGCCACCGCCTGATCGACCATGCCCGCGATCCAGCCCGAGTTCTGCACGAGATCGACGGTGCGGGCGACGGCGGCATCCCACGCATCGCTCACATCGTCCTGCGTTTCACGAAGCGCGGGCTTCCACCCGGCCATCGTGACGGTGCGCCCGCCCCGCATGAAGGTCGAGCCGGGCGTCGGCCTGCTGGGCGACGTGATGGGGTTGGCCCCCGTCACGAAGGACAGGGCCTTGGAGAGCATCGACATGGCCGGG
>CAYNUN010000178.1:0-4879 GCA_964400345.1 uncultured Methylobacteriaceae bacterium | reverse complement strand
GGTGCGGACATCGAGAAGCTGCGCAAGACTGTGGCCAAGCTCACCGCCTCCGAGGTGGTGATCAACATCGTCGAAGTGCGCAAGCCCGAAGTGGACTCGACGCTGGTCGCCGACTCGATCGCGCAGCAGCTCGAGCGTCGCGTCGCCTTCCGTCGCGCGATGAAGCGTGCGGTTCAGTCGGCGATCCGCCTCGGCGCCGAAGGCATCCGCATCAACTGCTCGGGCCGCCTCGGCGGCGCGGAAATCGCGCGTCTCGAATGGTATCGCGAAGGTCGCGTTCCGCTGCACACGCTGCGTGCGGACGTGGATTACGGCACCGCGACGGCGTTCACCACCTACGGCACCTGCGGCATCAAGGTCTGGATCTTCAAGGGCGAGATCCTCGAGCATGACCCGATGGCTCAGGATCGGCGCATGAACGACGAAGGCGGCCGCTCCGGCGGTCGTCGCGATCAGGCCTGATCCGCGGGTAAGGAGTCGAAAAAATGCTTCAGCCCAAGAAGACCAAGTTCCGCAAGCAGTTCAAGGGGCGCATTTCCGGCGCCGCGAAGGGCGGGACCAACCTGGACTTCGGCCAGTTCGGCCTGAAGGCTCTCGAGCCGGAGCGCATCACCGCGCGCCAGATCGAAGCTGCGCGTCGTGCGCTGACCCGTCACATGAAGCGTGCGGGCCGCGTGTGGATCCGCGTGTTCCCGGACGTCCCGGTCTCGTCGAAGCCCGCCGAAGTCCGCATGGGCAAAGGCAAGGGCGCTCCCGAGTTCTGGGCCTGCCGCGTGAAGCCCGGCCGCATCATGTTCGAGATCGACGGCGTGACCGACGTGATCGCTCGTGAGGCGCTGACGCTCGCGGCGGCGAAACTGCCGATCAAGACCCGCTTCGTGCAGCGCATCGCCGAGTGAGGGGAAACCGATGAAGAACGATCAACGGAAATCCGACCTCGCGGCGATGTCGGTCGATCAGCTCCAGGAAGAGCTTCTCAAGCTCAAGAAGGAGCAGTTCAACCTGCGCTTCCAGAAGGCCACGGGCCAGCTCGACAACACCGCCCGCGTGCGTGAGGTTCGGCGCGACATCGCGCGCGTCCGCACCCATGCCCGGGCCAAGGCCGCTTCTGCGGTCCAGGCGTAAGGAGAGAGCGATGCCGAAGCGTATTCTGCAGGGCGTCGTCGTCAGCGACAAGCAGGACAAGACCATCGTGGTCAAGGTGGAGCGCCGCTTCACCCACCCGCTTTTCAAGAAGACGGTCCGTCGTACCAAGAACTACCACGCCCATGACGAGGCGAACCGGTTCAAGGTCGGCGACGAAGTGAAGATCGTCGAGTCCGCTCCCATTTCTCGCTTGAAGCGGTGGGTGGTACTGGACGAAGCGGCCGCGTCGTAATATACGGCGCGCCTCTACAAGGCATTGGGGACGTCAGATCCCCGTCAGGCGAAGTCCGGCAGGTCGCCATCAACTCTGCCGGAAACCGGTCTGAGACACAGAAAGGATCAAGGCCATGATCCAGATGCAGACGAATCTCGACGTCGCGGACAATTCCGGCGCGCGTCGCGTGATGTGCATCAAGGTCCTCGGCGGCTCCAAGCGTAAATACGCGGGGGTCGGCGACATCATCGTCGTATCCGTCAAGGAAGCCATTCCGCGCGGTCGCGTGAAGAAGGGCGACGTGATGAAGGCGGTCGTCGTGCGTACGGCGAAGGACATCCGCCGCGCGGACGGTTCGGTCATTCGCTTCGACCGCAACGCCGCCGTTCTGATCAACAATCAGAAGGAGCCGGTCGGCACCCGTATCTTCGGGCCGGTGCCGCGCGAGCTCCGCGCCAAGAACCACATGAAGATCATTTCGCTCGCGCCGGAGGTGCTGTGATGGCCGCGAAGATCAAGAAGGGCGACAAGGTCGTCGTTCTCACGGGCCGTGACGCGGGCCGGACCGGAGAGGTCCTGCAGGTGATGCCGAAGGAGACGCGCGCCGTCGTCCGCGGGATCAACCTCGTGAAGCGTCACACCAAGCCGACGCAGACGACGGAAGGCGGGATCATCTCCAAGGAGGCGTCCGTCCATCTGTCGAACCTGGCGATCGCCGATCCCAAGGACGGCAAGGCCACGCGCGTCGGTTTCAAGATTCTGGAAGACGGCCGCAAGGTCCGTTTCGCCAAGCGTTCGGGAGACCTGATCGATGGCTGATACCGCTCTCGAACCGCGCCTCAAGAAGATCTATGCGGACGTCGTTCGTCCGAAGCTGATCGAGGAATTCGGCTACAAGAACCCGATGCAGGTTCCGACCATCGAGAAGGTGGTTCTGAACATGGGCGTCGGCGAAGCCACGGGCGACACCAAGAAGGTGCAGGTCGCCGCCGCGGATCTCGCGCTCATCGCCGGTCAGAAGCCGGTCGTGACCCGCGCCCGCAAGGCGATCGCGCAGTTCAAGGTGCGCGAGAACATGCCGATCGGCGCGAAGGTGACCCTTCGTTCGGCGCGCATGTACGAGTTCCTCGATCGTCTGGTGACGATCGCTCTGCCGCGGGTCCGCGACTTCCGGGGCCTGAACCCGAAGTCGTTCGACGGCCGCGGCAATTATGCTCTCGGGATCAAGGAGCACCTCGTGTTCCCCGAGATCAACTACGACAAGGCGGAAGCCGTGTGGGGGATGGACATCATCATCTGCACGTCCGCTGCGACGGACGACGAAGCCCGCGCCCTCTTGCGCGCCTTCAACTTCCCGTTCCGGCAGTAAGAGCCCCGCTCTTAGACGCGGACACCAGGAGAAACCCATGGCGAAGAAAAGCTCGATCGAGAAGAACAAGCGCCGCATGAAGATGGCCAAGTCTTTCGCGGGCCGTCGCGAGCGTCTGTTGGCCGTCGCCAATGACGAGTCGAAGTCGATGGAGGAGCGTTTCACCGCGCGCCTCAAGCTTGCGGAACTTCCGCGCAATTCGAACCCGACCCGCATCCGCAATCGTTGCGAAGTGACGGGACGGCCGCGCGCTTACTACCGTAAGCTGAAGATGTCGCGCATCGCGTTGCGCGAACTCGGTTCGAAGGGCCTGATTCCGGGCCTGACGAAGTCGAGCTGGTGAGGAGGACCGACAGATGGCAGTGAACGATCCCGTCGGTGATATGCTCACCCGCATCCGCAACGCGCAGATGCGCCGCAAGGGTAAGGTTTCGACGCCGGGCTCCCGCCTGCGCGCCCGCGTTCTCGACGTGTTGCAGTCCGAGGGTTACATCCGCGGCTACTCCACGACCGAGTTCGGCAACGGCCGCACGGAGTTCGAGATCGAGCTCAAATATTTCGACGGCGAGCCCGTGATCCGGACCATCGAGCGCGTCTCGAAGCCCGGTCGGCGCGTCTATGCCTCCGTCAACGCCATGCCGCGCGTTGCCAACGGTCTCGGCATCACCATCCTTTCGACTCCGAAGGGCGTGATGGCGGACCACGAGGCTCGGGAAAAGAACGTCGGCGGCGAAGTGCTCTGCACGATCTTCTGATCGTCGGGGTTCAACGCAGTCACGGAGAGATCAAATGTCCCGTATCGGAAAGAAGCCCGTCCCGGTTCCGGCCGGCGTCACCGCGGCCGTCGAAGGCCAGATGGTGAAGGTGAAGGGCGCCAAGGGCGAGCTCGCCTTCAACGCGCCCGACGACGTTGTCGTGTCCTTCGGCGACGGCCATATCGCCGTTCAGCCGCGCGACGAAACCAAGCGCGCCCGCGCCATGTGGGGGATGACCCGTTCGCAGGTCGCCAACCTCGTCGAGGGCGTGTCGAAGGGCTACGAGAAGAAGCTCGAGATCAACGGCGTCGGCTACAAGGCCGCGGTCGCCGGCAAGGTCCTCAAGCTTTCGCTCGGCTACAGCCACGACATCGACTACGAGATCCCGGCAGGCATCACGGTCACCACGCCGAAGCCGACCGAGATCATCGTCGCGGGGATCGACAAGCAGGTGGTCGGACAGACCGCGGCTGAGATCCGCGATTTCCGCGGCCCCGAGCCCTATCAGGGCAAGGGCGTCAAGTACGCCGGCGAGTTCATCTTCCGCAAGGAAGGCAAGAAGAAGTAAGGGGCGCTCGACATGGCGAACAGCAAGCTTACCGGAGAAGATCGCCGCCGCGCCCGCGTGCGTCGGACGATCAAGGCGACCGCCGGCGGCCGCCTGCGTCTCAGCGTCTTCCGCTCTTCGAAGCAGATCTACGCGCAGGTCATCGACGACTCCAAGGGAGTCACTTTGGCCGCTGCGTCGTCTCTGGAGAAGGACATGCGCACCGCGCTCAAGACGGGCGCCGACGTGGCCGCTGCGGCGGCCGTCGGCAAGCTCGTCGCCGAGCGTGCGAAGGCGGCGGGCGTGACCAAGGTCGTTTTCGACCGCGGTTCCTATATGTATCACGGCCGCGTCAAGGCGCTGGCCGATGCCGCCCGCGAAGGCGGTCTGGACTTCTGATTTCGTTCTTCGGAACGAAGGTCGCGAAAGGATCGCCCTCAGGGCGGTCTTCTCGTTTGACGGCCCGGGAATCCGTCCCGGTCCGCTTCCCTGGGATCAAGCGAGCGGGGATCTTCCGATCCTCGCGTTCGAGTGAGAGACACCATGGCACGTGAGCCTCAAGGTCGGCAGGAGCGCGAAGAGCGCGACTCCGAATTCGTGGATCGTCTGGTCCACATCAACCGCGTCGCGAAAGTCGTGAAGGGCGGCCGTCGTTTCGGCTTCGCCGCTCTCGTCGTCGTCGGCGATCAGAAGGGTCGCGTCGGCTTCGGCCACGGCAAGGCCCGCGAAGTTCCCGAAGCCATCCGCAAGGCCACGGACGCCGCCAAGCGCGCGCTGATCCGCGTTCCGCTGCGCGAAGGCCGTACGCTGCATCATGACGTGCAGGGCCGCCACGGCGCGGGCAAGGT
>CAYNUN010000177.1:0-4911 GCA_964400345.1 uncultured Methylobacteriaceae bacterium | reverse complement strand
TTCTCGAAACCGCGATGCCGAGCCGCGCAAGGCTCCCTATCGCCCGCCCCGCGTCGCGGGCGTCGTCTGTTCGGCTTCATAAAGCCCCTTCGCCAACTCCCAGCCCGAGCGGCGATGCGCGATCAGGGTCTCGCGCAGCAGCGCACCCTGCCGCGCCGTGAGCGCGTCGAGGATCTGCTCGTGCTGGCGGATCGAACGCTCCCAGCGCTCCGGGTCCCGGTTTCCGCCGTAGCGATAACGATCGACGCGCGCGCATTCGGACCGATACACCCGCGACAGCGCAGGATTCCCCGCCGCATCCACGATCGCGAGATGGATGTCCTTGTTCAGCCGGAAATAGCGTTGCAGGTCGCGCCGTTCGAATTCCGTCACCATCCGGACATGAAGTTCGGCGATCCGCGCGATCTCATCGTCGCTCGCCCTTTCGCAGGCGAATTCGCCCCCGGCTCCGTCGAGCATCGCCAGAAGCTCGAACGCCGCCCTCAACTCCGTCAGGGACAAACGGTTGACCATCGCGCCGCGATTGGGCGCGAGTTCGACGAGGCCCTCCGCGTTCAGCACCTTCAGCGCCTCGCGGAGCGGCGTCCGCGACAGGCCGAACTCCTCCTTCATCAAGCGCTCGGATATCCGCGCGCCCGGCGCCAAGGTCCCGTCCAGAATCATTTCGCGGAGGCGATCCGTGGCCTGCACCGTGGCAAGCCCGCGCATATGCGGGGCGGCGTCCGCATCCTCGTCAAGATTGCATGCAAGCTCGGCCATCGACGTCACTTTCTCAGGTCCGATCATTTGACCCGGCAAATATTGCATGTAATCCTCGCGATACAAGCATGCTTCAGAAACGTCGGAGGAAACGAGAGTGGCCCAGCAGAAGCCCGTGATCGCCCTTGCCGCCGGGGATCCGTCCGGCATCAGCCTCGAGCTCCTCGCGAAGCTTCTCGCCGATGGAGAATTGCGCGGCGCCGCGAACTACATCGTCATCGGCGATCGCCGCGCACTCGCCGAAGGCTGTCGGATCGCGAAGGTCGCGGTCGACCTGCCGGACTGGAAAGGTCCGGGCAACAGCCCCGACTTCTCGCAGGGCGCGGTCCTGCTCGACCTCGGGCATCTCGACCCCGCATCGCTGACCACCGGCGACAGCTCGCTCGCCGGCGGTCGCTTCGCCCTCACGAATTTCCGCAAAGCGCTCCAACTCGCGCGCGACGGCCTCGCCGATGCGGTCGCCTTCACGCCGTTCAACAAGCATGCGATGCGGCTGTTCGAGCCGACCTATGTCGACGAGATCGAGATCATCGGCGCGGAACTGGGCGGCGGTCCGGGGCGCGAATTCAACGTGCTCGACGCGCTGTGGAACGCCCGGATCACGTCGCATGTGCCGCTGTCGAAGGTCTCGAGCCTCATCACCCGGCAGGCTGTCCTGAACGGACTGATCCTCACCGATCGCTGCATGCGCGAAGCGGGCTTCGCTCAGCCCCGCATCGCCGTGGCCGCGCTCAATCCCCATGCGGGAGACGGCGGCAATTTCGGCCATGAGGACGATGCCGAGATCGTGCCCGCGGTCGCCGACGCCAAGGCGCGCGGCATTCTCTGCGAGGGGCCGTTCCCGTCCGACACCGTGTTCCTGCGCGCCAAGCGCGGAGACTTCGACGCCGTCCAGACGATGTATCACGATCAAGGGCAGATCGCGATGAAGCTCATGGACTTTGAAAAGGGCGTCACGCTGATCGGCGGCTACAAGGCTCCGGTCTGCACGCCGGCCCACGGCACCGCCTACGACATCGCCGGGAAAGGCGTCGCCAATCTCGGCGCGACCCGCGCCGCGATCCTGCTCGCGGCACGCCTCGCCAAGAAGCACTGAAAACTCGCTCCGGTCGGCGTCCGCCAAGAGACGCAGCCGAGCATGGAAACGCAAGAAGGAAGGGGACTACGATGAAGAACGTTCAGATTCTCGGGTTCGGCGCGGTTCTGTCCGCGGGGCTCGTCGGGGCGCAGGCCCCGGCCCTCGCGGCCGATTGGGCGCCGACCAAGCCCGTCGAATTCGTCGTGACCGCGGGCGCGGGCGGCGGCACCGACATCTTCACCCGGACGATCCAGTCGATCATCCAGAAGAACAATCTCGTCTCCCAGCCCATCGTCGTCACGCTCAAGGGCGGCGGCTCGGGCGCGGAAGGCTTCGTCCACGGCAAGGCGGGCCAAGGCGACGCGCATCGGCTGATCTTCGGCACGTCCAATCAGTGGCTCCTTCCGCTCGTGGCGAAGGTCGCGTGGAAGCGTGAGGATCTCACCCCCGTCGCGGCGCTCGCCTTCGACGAATTCATCCTCTGGACCCGCGCCGACGCGCCGTGGAAGACGGGTGCGGAATTCATCGCCGCCGCCAAGGCCGGCAATGTGAAGATGGGCGGCTCCCAGTCCAAGGATCTCGACGAGACCCTCGTCAAGATCATGGAGCGGACGACGGGCGCCAAATTCACCTATATCCCGTTCAAGTCGGGCGGTGAAGCGGCCGTGCAGCTCGCGGGCGGCCATATCGACGGCAACACCAACAATCCGGCCGAGAATGTCGGCCAGTGGAAGGCCGGACAGGCCACGCCGCTCTGCGTGTTCAGCGCCCAGCGCCTCGCCGGAACGCAGAAGATCACCGCGACCATGTCCTGGGCCGACATTCCGCTCTGCAAGGATCAGGGCATCGCGATCGAAGAGTTCAAGATGCCGCGTGCCGTCTACATGCCCGGCGGCGTTCCTCCGCAGGCCGTCAAATACTGGAGCGACGTTCTGCAGAAGGTTTTCGCCTCGCCGGATTGGAAGGAATATCTGGAGCGGACCTCGCAGACGGGCACCTTCATCTCTGGCGCGGCCTTCAACGAGTTCGCCGCGAAGGACGAGGACCGCAGCCGCAAGGTCTTCGAGGAATCCGGCTGGCTGGTGAAGTGACGACACCCACGACGTCGGGGCGCGGATCATCCGCGCCCCGACGCGACGGAGCGCTCTGATGTCTGACGGCCCGCAACTCCTCGACCGCCGCGCGGCGGAGATCCTCTTCTCCTGCATCACCGCCGCGATCGGGATCGCGACAATCCACGGCGCGCAGGAGATGAATGTCGGCTGGACGTCGTCCGGGCCGGAGGCGGGCTATTTCCCGTTCCGCGTCGGCATCATCATCCTCTGCGCGTCGATCGTGAATCTCGTCCAGCGGGGCTTTCTGGCGCCCGCCACGGGCGACTACGTCTCGCGCAAGGACGCGCGGGCCATGGCGATCTTCTTCTTCCCGCTCGTCGGTCTGGCGCTGATATCCCTTTGGGTCGGCATCTATATCGGGACGGCGCTCTATCTCCTTGTGGCGGTCGGCGTCATCGGCCGCGCCTCGTGGATCCGCACCGTCGCGATCGCCGTCATCTCGACCGTGGTCCTCTTCGTGATGTTCGAATTCGTCTTCAAGCTGCCCCTGCCGAAGGGTCCGCTCGGTCCCTTGTTCGGCATGCTCTGAGGCGGCGCGATGATCGAGAATTTCATCAATCTCTTCGCGGGCTTCGGCGTCGCCCTCACGCCTTGGCACATCGCCCTCATGTTCATAGGCGTGGCCTTCGGGCTGGTGGTCGGGGTGCTTCCCGGGCTCGGCGCGCCGAACGGCGTCAGCCTTCTGCTGCCGCTCACCTTCACGATGGATCCGGTGGCGGCCATCATTCTGCTCACCAGCATCTATTGGGGCGCGCTGATCGGCGGTTCGATCACCTCGATCCTGTTCAACATTCCGGGCGAGCCGTCTTCCGTCGCGACCACGTTCGACGGCTATCCCATGGCGCGCGCGGGCAAGGCCACGGAGGCGCTGACGCTCGCCTTCCTGTCGGCGGGCTTCGCGGCGCTGATGGGCGTGCTGCTCGTCACCATGCTCGCGAAATCGGTCACGCAATTCGCGCTGATGTTCTCGCCCGTCGAGTATTTCGCGGTCTTCATGCTGGCCTTCGCGAGCTTCGTCGCCTTCGGCGGCGGCTCTCCGGTCAAGACGATCGTCTCGATAGGCCTCGGCCTCGCCTTCGCCTCGGTCGGCATGGATACGATCTCGGGGTCCGTCCGCCTCACCTTCGACATGCCGGAACTGATCAAGGGGATCAGCTTCCTCATCGTGGTCATCGGTTTCTACGGCATCGGCGAACTGCTCGAGACCATGCAGGAGCCCACCGCCGCCAAGCCGGCCGCCACCCGCCTCGACTGGAACGCGATGCTCCGCGCCGCGCGGGAATGGCCGCGCTATTGGCTCACCCTGATCCGCGGTACCCTCGTCGGCTGCTGGATGGGCATCGCGCCCGGCGGGCCGACGGCGGCGTCCTTCATGAGCTACGGCATCGCCAAGCGCTTCACCCGCGGCAACAAACCCTTCGGCAAGGGCGTGCCCGAAGGCGTCATCGCGCCGGAGACGGCCGACCATTCCGCGGGCACCAGCGCCATGCTGCCGATGCTGGCCCTCGGCATCCCGAGTTCCGCGACCGCCGCCGTGCTGCTCGGCGGCCTGATGATCTGGGGTCTGACCCCGGGTCCCATGCTCTTCACGGAGCGGCCCGACTTCGTCTGGGGCCTGATCGCGTCGATGTATCTGTCCAACATCGCCGCCGTCATTCTGGCCTTGGCGAGCGTCCCGCTCTTCGCCCGCGTGATGAGCGTTCCCTTCACGATCACCGGCCCGATGATCGGGGTCGTCTGCGTGATCAGCGCCTGGACCGTGTCGGGCGCGCCCTTCGATCTCGTGCTGCTCTTCGTCTTCGGAATTCTCGGCTTCTTCATGAAGACGCTGAACTACCCGATCGCGCCGATGATCCTCGCCATGGTCCTCGGCGACCGCAGCGAGGACGCGTTCCGCCAGTCGATGCTCCTCTCCCAGGGCAACCTGGCCGTGTTCTTCGAGCGGCCCTTGGCGGCTGT
>CAYNUN010000176.1:0-4924 GCA_964400345.1 uncultured Methylobacteriaceae bacterium | reverse complement strand
TCCCGGCATTTTCGGGATCCCGGCTCTCCGCTTCGCTCCGGCCGGGATGACACGGGACGGCACGGTCCGCGCACGGATCACGACGACCCGCGATTTGCGTCCCCGGTCCCGCCCGCGCTATCGGTGGCTCATGCCGCTCTATTTCGCCTACGGATCCAATATGGACCGCGCCGCCATGGCCGAGCGCTGCCCGCGGTCGCGCATGATCGGCCTCGCGCGTCTGCCGCGCCATCGCGTCTTCATCACGACGGACGGCTATGCCTCCGTCATCCGCGATCCGAAGCGAACGGTGCAGGGCGTGCTCTGGGACGTGCCCTTCTCCGACATTCCGGCGCTCGACCGCTACGAGAGCGTATCCTCCGGCCTCTATACGAAGATCTCTCAGCCCGTGATCGCCGAAGGCGGTCCGAAGCGGGCGCTGGTCTATGTCGGCCGTTCCGCGCGCCCCGGAAAGCCGAAGCCGGGCTATCTCGAAGGCGTGCTCGCCGCCGCGCGGGACGTCGGCCTGCCTGCGGACTATCTCTACGAACTCGAATACGGCGAACCCGCGCCGCGCAAGCCCGGAACGCCGCTGTTCAAGGCGCCGATCTGACGGGCCGCCGAGGCCGCGCGAGCGGGAGGGAATTCCGTTTTTCCGCTTGCGGACGGCAAGGCTCATGCTAATGTGAGCGAGCGTTCACTTACGTATTGCGTCGTCCCGGTCAACCTCCGGAAGGGGTCGTTCGATGTTCCGTCGCCTGCTGCTCTCGCGCCGTTTCGCGCCCTTGTTCCTGTGCCAGTTCTTCTCGGCCTTCAACGACAATTTCCTGAAGAATGCGCTCGTCGCGCTCATCGTCTACGTGGTGGCGAGCGAGAATTCCGGACTGCTGGTGCAGGCCGCGGGGGCGATCTTCATCGCGCCGTTCTTCTTCCTCTCCGGGATCGGCGGCGAACTCGCCGACCGCTACGACAAGGCGATGCTCGCGCGGCGGATGAAGCTCGCGGAGATCGCGGCTTCGGGCCTCGCCGCCTTGGGCTTCGCGATGCATTCCATTCCGCTGCTGATGGCGGCGCTGGGGCTTTTCGGCGTCATCGCGGCGCTGTTCGGGCCGATCAAATACGGCATCCTTCCCGACCATCTGAAGACCGAGGAAATTCCTGCGGGCAATGCGCTCGTCGAAGGCGCGACCTTCATCGCGATCCTGCTCGGCACGGCGGTGGGAACGAAGGCGGCCGTCGATTCGGGCGATCCCACGCTCGTCGCGGTGCTGATCATGGTGCTGGCCGCGGCCTGCTGGATCTCGGCCGTGTTCATCCCCAAGGGGCCGGAGGGCGCGCCGAACCTGCGCGTCGACCCCAACATCTTCGCCTCCACCGTGCGGCTCGTGCGGCTGCTGCGCGAGGATGACCGGCTGTGGCGCGGCACGCTGGCGGTGAGCTGGTTCTGGCTGTTCGGCGCGGTGGTGCTGGGCCTGCTCGCCACGATGGTGAAGACCCGGCTCGGCGGGAACGAGGATCTCTACATTCTGGCCATGGCCGTCTTCGCGATCGGCATCGCGGCGGGTTCGGCGCTGGCGGCGTTCCTCGCCCATGGCCGCATCGTGCTGCTGCCGACGCCCTTGGCGGCGGTTCTGATGGCCGTGTTCACGCTCGATCTCGGTGTCGCGACGCTCGGCGCGACGCCGGGGCCGACGCCGGTCGGCCCGGCGGAATTTCTGGCGAGCGCGCAGGGTCTGCGCATCATGATCGACCTTGCGGGGCTTGCGGCCTCCGCAGGGCTGTTCGTCGTGCCCGTCTTCGCGGCGGTGCAGATCTGGTCGGGCGAGGATCGCCGGGCGCGGGTGATCGCCGGCGGCAACGTCATCCAGGCGGCGCTGATGGTCGCGGGCTCCGTCGGCGCGGGCCTGCTGCAGGGCGCGGGCGTGTCGGAGGCGCAGATCCTGCTCGGGCTGGGCGCGGCCAATCTTGTCGTGGCGGTCCTCGTGCTTCGCGCCCTGCCGATCAACGTGCTGAACGACGTGCTGTCGATCCTCTATCGCGGCATCTGGCGGATGGAGGTCCGCGGCGTCGAGAATCTCGCCAAGGCCGGGCCGAACTGCATCGTCGCCCTGAACCATGTCAGCCTCGCCGACGGCGGCCTCGCGCTCGCGCTCCTCGAGAAGCAACCCGTCTTCGCGATCGACCACGCCTTCGCGGAGAAATGGTGGATCAAGCCGCTTCTGAAGCATACCCGCGCCATGCCGCTCGATCCGACCAAGCCCATGGCGACGCGGTCGCTCATCCAGGCGGTGCAGCGCGGCGAGACGCTCGTCATCTTCCCCGAAGGCCGGCTGACGGTGACGGGCGCGCTGATGAAGGTCTATGACGGCGCGGGGCTGATCGCAGACAAATCCGACGCCATGGTCGTCCCCGTCCGCATAGAAGGGCTCGAAGCGACGCCCTTTTCCTATCTCAGCGCCGAACAGGTCCGTCGCCGCTGGTTCCCGAAGGTCGTCGTCACCATTCTCGAACCCGTGAAGCTCGCGGTGGATCCCGAACTCAAGGGCAAGGCGCGGCGGCAGGCGGCGGGCGCGGCGCTTTACGGGATCATGTCCGATCTCGTCTTCCGCACCACGTCGACGGACCGCACGGTGTTCGAGGCGGTGGTCGCCTCGGCGAAGAAGCACGGTCCCGGCCGCGCGGCGGTGGAGGATCCGATCACGGGCGTTCTGAGCGCCAAAAGGGTGCTCGTCGGCGCGGCCGTTCTCGGGCGCAAGCTCGCGGTGCTGTCGAAGCCCGGCGACGCAGTCGGCGTGATGCTGCCCAACGCCAATGCGGTCGCACCCGTCATTCTCGGGCTCATGTCGGCGGGTCGCGTTCCGGCGATGATCAATTTCACCTCCGGGCCCGCCAATATCCTCGCCGCCTGCCGCGCGGCGAAGGTCGAAACGGTCCTGACTTCCCGGGCCTTCGTGGAGAAGGCGCGCCTCGAAGCTTTCGTCGAGGCCATGAGGCGCGAGGTGAAGGTCGTCGAACTCGAAGACGTCCGCCCCACGATCGGCCTGTTCGACAAGCTGCGCGGGCTGTTCGCATGGGATCGCCCCCTCGTTCCCGGCCGGGCGGACGATCGCGCGGCGATCCTGTTCACTTCGGGCTCGGAGGGCACGCCGAAGGGCGTGGTGCTGTCCCACGGCAACATCCTCGCCAATGCGGCGCAGGCCGCGGCGCGGATCGATTTCGGCCGGACGGACAAGGTGTTCAACGTCCTGCCCGTCTTCCATTCCTTCGGGTTGACGGCGGGGCTGATCCTGCCGCTGGTGTCGGGCGTGCGGCTCTATCTGTACCCCTCGCCGCTGCATTACCGGATCGTGCCCGAGCTGATCTACGGCTCGAACGCGACGATCCTGTTCGGCACCGACACGTTCCTTGCGGGTTATGCGCGCTCGGCGCATCCCTACGACTTCCGCTCGCTGCGCTATGTTCTGGCGGGCGCGGAACCCGTGAAGGAGACGACGCGACGGACCTATGCGGAGAAGTTCGGCCTCCGCATCCTCGAAGGCTACGGCGTCACCGAAACCGCCCCCGTGCTCGCGATCAACACGCCGATGTTCAACCGTTTCGGTACGGTGGGACGCGTGATGCCGGGCATGGAGGTGCGCCTCGAACCGGTGCCGGGCGTGGAGGAGGGCGGCCGGCTTCATGTGCGCGGGCCGAACGTGATGATGGGCTATCTGCGGGCCGACGAGCCCGGCGTGCTGGTGCCGCCGCCGGAGGGCTGGCACGACACGGGCGACATCGTCACGATCGACCGCGAGGGCTTCGTCACCATCCGCGGGCGCGCCAAGCGCTTCGCCAAGCTCGGCGGCGAGATGATCTCGCTGGCCGCGGTGGAGGCGCTTGCGGCGGATTGCTGGCCGGGCGCGCTCTCCGTCGTCGCCGCGCTTCCCGACCCGCGCAAGGGCGAGCGGTTGCTGATGTTCACGGAACGCCGGGACGCGACGCGCTCCGCCTTCCAGGCCTTTGCCAAGAGCAAGGGCGCGTCCGAGATGATGATCCCGTCGGAGATCGTGCATGTCGACCGCGTGCCGCTGCTCGGCTCCGGCAAGGTCGACTACGGCGCGGTCAAGGCGCTGGCGGAAGCGCATGCCGCCGCGCCCGCGATCGCTGCGGCCGCCCATGCGTGACGGCGGCCGGACCAAGGCCCGGATCGAGGCCGAAGCGTTGCGGCTCTTCGCCGAGAAGGGCTACGACGCGGCCTCGATCCGCGACATCGCGGAGGCGGTGGGCGTGGCGGAAGGCACGCTCTACCGCCATTTCCGCTCCAAGGAGGATCTCGCCCGCTCGATCTTTCTGGAGCGCTACGCGTCTTTGGCGGCGGGCGTTCTCGAAGTCGGCCTGTCCGAGACCCCTTTCGACCTGCGCATGGGCGCGCTGGTCGTCCGCTTCACACGGTTGTTCGACGAGGACCGGGCGCTCTTCGCCTTCGTTCTCGTCGACCGTCACCGGCATTTGGGCGTCGTGCCGGAAGCGCCGGACATGAACCCGGTCTCGGCCTTGCGACGGGTGCTCGAAGCCGCGATGGCGCAAGGCGAAATCCCGAAGCGCGATCCCGACCTGCTCGCGGGCCTGATCCTCGGGCTGGTGGTTCAGCCTGCGGAATTCCTGCTCTACGGGCGGCTCGCGGGCCGCCTTTCGGACCGTGCGGATGCGATCGCGGCGGCTGTCGTGGCGGTGGCGCGCGGTTAGCGGACGCGTCGTTTCAGCGACCGCTCGACGAACGCGCCGCCGGGCCGAACACGCCGCGGAACGCCGTCTCCAAGGCCACGTCCGCATCCTCCATCGTCACGGGCAGGCCGAGATCGACGAGGCTCGTGACGCCGTAGCGGTTCTCGCTGATGCCGCAGGGCACGATGCCGGAGAAGTGGGTGAGGTCGGGCTCCACGTTCAGGCTGATGCCGTGGAAGCT
>CAYNUN010000175.1:0-4926 GCA_964400345.1 uncultured Methylobacteriaceae bacterium | reverse complement strand
GTCGAGCAGGAAGGCGTCGTGGCCCTTGTCGCTTTCGATCTCGACGAAGGACACCGACGCGCCCGCCGCGTTCAGCGCATGCACCACCGCACGCGAGTCCGAACTCGGAAACAGCCAGTCGGAGGTGAAGGAGGCGATGCAGAACCGGGTCTTCGTGCCGCGGAAGGCGCCCGCCAGCGACCCGCCGTAATCCGCCGCGAGGTCGAAATAATCCATCGCGCGGGTCAGATAGAGATAGGAATTGGCGTCGAAACGCTCGACGAAGCTGCGGCCCTGATGGCGCAGATAGCTCTCCACCTCGAAATCGGCGTCGAAGGAGAAGGTCGGGGCGGAGCGGTCCTGCAGCTTGCGGCCGAATTTCCGGTGCAGCGCGGGCTCCGACAGATAGGTGATGTGCGCGGCCATGCGCGCCACCGCGAGCCCCTTTTCGGGCCGCCCGCCCTCGCGGATATAGCGCCCCGCCTTCCATTCCGGATCGGCCATGACGGCCTGCCGGCCGACTTCGTGGAAGGCGATGTTCTGCGCCGAATGCTTGGCGGCGGTGGCGAGCGGGATCGCGGAGAAGACCCGGTCGGGACAGCTCGCGGCCCATTGCAGCACCTGCATGCCGCCCATCGAACCGCCGATCACGCAGAACAGCGTCTCGATGCCGAGCGCGTCGATCAGCGCCGCCTGCGCCCGCACCATGTCCCGGATCGTGACGACGGGAAAATCGACGCCGTGCACGTCCTCCCCGTCCGGCCGCATCGAGGCGGGACCGGTCGTGCCCATGCAGCCGCCGAGCACGTTCGAGCAGATCACGAAGAACCTGTCGGTATCGACGGGTTTCCCCGGTCCGATCATGCTCTCCCACCAGCCGGGCTTGCCGGTGACCGGATGGACATTGGCGACGTGCTGGTCGCCCGTCAGCGCGTGGCAGACGAGCACGGCGTTGCTCTTGTCCGCATTCAGCGTGCCGTAGGTCTGATGGGCGATCTGCCAGGGACCGAGCGAGCCGCCGCCGTCGAGCGCGAGCGGCCGGTCCGCGCCGAAGCGCAGAACGAGGCTGGAAGGCCGGTCGGCCTCGCTCGCCGGCGTCGCGGGCACCGCAGGGGAACGGGACATTCGTTCCGTCTCTCAGGTTCGATCGTTCGATACGAAGAACCATTCCGGTAGCGGCAAGCGCGGCCGCAGGCAAGCGGCAAACGCCGCGGCGGGCGACCGGAGAGGCTTCGTCACTCCGAAAGGTGGAACACCATCGCGCCCGCCAGCACAAGCCCGACGGCGGCGATCTTGGTCGCATTGATCTCGACCTGCGGCAGGCCCCAAAGCCCGAACTTGTCCGCCGCCAGCGCCCCGACCATCTGCCCCGCGATCACCGAGGCGACGAGCACGAAATTGCCCGTCCGCTGCACCACGAAGATGGCGCCGATGATGAAGACCGCGCCCGTGATCCCGCCGATCCACGCCCACCAGGGCATGGCCGCGAGCGAGGCGGCGCTCGGCAGGGACCGCACGGTGAACAGCGCGAACAGCGTGAGCAACAGGAAGCTCCCGCCGATCGACAGCATCCCCGCCAGCACGGGCGAGCCGAAACGGCGCGCGGCCTCCGCATTGACGGGCGACTGCCAGGTCAGGAGCAGGCCCATCAGCACGGCGACGGCGATCCATGCGGCCTTGGCGAAGACGTCGGTCACGGCGGGTTCCTCCCGAGGAGCGTCGAGCGTCGATAGCCAAGCCGACGCCCCGCCGCAACGGTGCGGCTGCGCGCCCTGCGTATGGGTCGCATGCTTCCCCGCGCCGTGCGCGGCGGCGAAGCCCGTGTTCAACTCCCCGCCGGACAAGGGGAATCGAGGGGGAGACCCGCAATGGAAACCATCGCCAAGGCCGTTCTCGTCGGCGTCGGCGCCACGGCGCTGATGGACGTCTGGGCCCTCGTCCTCAAGCGCACCATCGCCTTCCCGCCGCCGAACTGGGCGCTGGTCGGCCGCTGGTTCGCGCATCTGCCGCGCGGCAAGGTCTTCCACGACGACATCGCCGTCGCCGCCCCGATCGCGAACGAACACGCGATCGGCTGGGCCGCGCATTACGCGATCGGCGTGCTCTACGCCTTCATCCTGCTCGCCTTCACCGGGCCGGGCTGGCTCGCCGCGCCGACCTTCCTTCCTGCCTGGATCCTCGGCCTCGTCACGGTGGGCGCGGGCTGGTTCCTGCTGCAGCCCGGCATGGGCGCGGGCTGGATGGCCTCGAAGCGGCCGAACGCGCAGAAGATCCGCATCCTCAACCTCGTCGCCCATACGGTCTTCGCCGTCGGCATGTACGCGACCGCGCTCCTCCTCGCCTAAGACCAATGGCGACCTCCGCGCCTCTTGCTGCACCGCCGAAGGGCGCGAGATAAAGGCGGGCCGCAGGAGGCCCGCCATGACCCTTCGTCCCACCGCCGTCGTTCCGAAAACGCAGCCGGGCCGCTTCTTCGAGGATTTCCGCGTCGGCGACGTCATCCGCCACGCGACCCCGCGCACCGTCACCACGGGCGACGTCGCGCTCTACACCGCGCTTTACGGCCCGCGCTTCGCCGTCCAGTCGTCCGACGCCTTCGCCGCGGCGATCGGCTATCCGCGCTCCCCCGTCGACGATCTCCTCGTCTTCCACATCGTCTTCGGCAAGACGGTGCCGGACGTCTCGATCAATGCGGTCGCCAATCTCGGCTATGCCGCCTGCCGCTTCCTCGCCCCCGTCTATCCGGGCGACACGCTGTCCGCCGTCTCCGAGGTGATCGGCCTCAAGGAGAATTCGAACGGCGAGACGGGCGTCGTCCATGTCCGCTCCACGGGCTTCAACCAAGACGGCACGGCGGTGCTCGACTATGTGCGCTGGGTGATGGTGAGGAAGCGCGACAAGGCCTCGCCCGCCCCCGTCGAATGCGTGCCCACGCTGCCGCGCGTCGTCGCGCCCGAAGCGCTGGGCGACGCCTGCCCCGCGATCGATCGGGACGCCTATGACACGGCGCTCGCCGGCTCGCCCTTCCGCTTCGACGATTATGCGGTCGGCGAGACGATCGACCATGTCGACGGCATGACCGTCGAAGAGGCCGAACATCAGATCGCGACGCGCCTCTATCAGAACACCGCCAAGGTCCATTTCGACGGCCATCGGCAGGCGCAGGGCCGTTTCGGCAAGCGGCTGATCTACGGCGGCGTGGTGATCTCGCTCGCCCGTGCGCTCTCCTTCAACGGCCTCGGCAACGCCTTCCATGTCGCCGCGATCAATGCGGGCCGCCACGTCGCGCCGCTCTTTTCGGGCGACACGGTCTATGCTTGGAGCGAGATCTTGGAAAAGGCCGACCTCCCCGGCCGCGACGATGTCGGCGCGCTGCGCCTGCGCATGGTCGCGACCAAGAACAAGCCCTGCGACGACCGGCCCTTCAAGGACGGCGACGCCTACGACCCGGCCGTGATCCTCGATCTCGACCTGTGGGTGCTGGTGCCGCGGTGAGCGTCAGGGCACGAAGGGGCGGATCCTGACCAGCGCTTCACGCAGGGGCGCGAGGTCGGTGGTGATCACACCCCACACGGCGTCGTCAGAGACCCGGTGATATTCGTGCCGGAGGAGATTGCCGACCGCTCGGATCGCCGCCCAGCGGATGGCCGGCTCGCGCGCGGTCAGGTCGGGCGGGAGATGCCGCGCCGCTTCGGAGAGGATTTCCAGCCCGCGCTGGGCCGCATGGCGCAAGGTCCAACTCTCCGAAAACGCCTCGAAGTCGACGCCCGAGATCGCGGCCGCCAGTTCGTCGACCACCGCGATCATCTCGTCGATCACGACCTCCGTCCGCCGCGGCATCAGAAGACCCTGACGGCGGAGGCCTCGATCTCGGACCGAAGCGCAGGGTGAAGCGACTCCCGTGTCGTGACATCGACCTCGCGCCCCAGCCGCTCCGAGAGCAAGGCCTGCAGATCGGCGAGATCCAGAAGCGAGAAGCCGGGACGGACGGGGTCGATGAACAGATCGACGTCGCTCGTCCGGCGCGCCTCGCCCCGCGCGACCGAACCGAACAAGAACAGTGCCGCGACGCCCGTCGCGCGAAGGTCGTCCGAAATCGCGCGGAGCACGGCGAGGATCGCCTCACGATTCGGCGAACCGCCGCCCTCGATGAGGCGTCGATATTCTTCCATGGAGATGAGGACCGTTCGCGCCCGGCCGTTCCGGGTCACGGCGACGGGCTCGGTCAGCGCGGCGTCCTGATACCGCCCGATATTGCGCTGAAACTCGGCGGCGGGCACCCGGAGCATGGCGTGTCCCTCGAAAGACCGACGACGATATTATGCACGTCATGCATGCCATGCAATCATCGTCGACTGCGGTGGCCCGCATTGCCCCGATCCGCGTCCTCCTTCATTCTGCCGCCCGTCCCGGAGCCGCCCATGATCCGCATCACCCCGCGCGTGGCGATCGACGAGGCCGAACTCGTCGAAAGCTTCGTCCGCGCCTCGGGGCCGGGCGGGCAGAACGTCAACAAGCTCTCCACCGCCGTGCAGTTGCGCTTCGACGCGCGGAACGCGCCGGGCCTGCCGGACGACGTCCGCGAAAGGCTCGAAAAGCTCGCCGGCAGCCGCCTGACGACCGAAGGCGTGATCGTCATCACCGCGCAGCGCTTCCGCACGCAGGAGCGCAACCGCGAGGATGCGCGCGAACGTCTGTTCGAACTGATTCGCGAGGCGTCGGTGCGGCCCGTGATCCGCCGCCCGACGCGGCCGACGCTCGCCTCCAAGAAGCGGCGGCTGGAAAAGAAGTCCCGCCGGTCCGGCGTGAAGGCCCTGCGGTCGGGAGCGCCCGACGCGGATTGAACGCCGCTTCGCCCGACCCCTCCGAAAGTCCGCCCCTCAGGTCGATTGCGGTTCGCGACGCCATCGTTTAGACAGCCTCAAACCCTTGTCCGGAAAAGGGAAG
>CAYNUN010000174.1:0-4940 GCA_964400345.1 uncultured Methylobacteriaceae bacterium | reverse complement strand
CCGTCTGGG
Source organism: uncultured Methylobacteriaceae bacterium (assembly GCA_964400345.1). Lineage (GTDB taxonomy): Bacteria > Pseudomonadota > Alphaproteobacteria > Rhizobiales > Beijerinckiaceae > JAIXZO01. Next base: position 4,931 of record CAYNUN010000174.1, on the reverse strand, counting down.
TCGGGAGGTCGAAGGCGACCGACAGGCCCGTCTGCCCCTTGGAGAGGTTGCCCTTGTAGAGCTTGTTGGACTCGGCCGCCGTCGAATGGCCCGCATAGGTCCGGAAGATCCAAGTCTTGTCGCGCATGCGCCGTCTCCCTCGGCCCCGATGGTCGGCCGTGTCCCCTCGATAAAGGGGATCAAGAAAGCTTTTGCAATGCAACATCCGATGGAGAAGCGCGTGCGGCGCGCAGGGAAGCGGCGAGGATCACTGCGGCCGCGACCGCTCCGATGCCGGGCACGCCGATCGCGAAGGGAGCGATGAAGACGAGCGCGACGGCGGCCCCGATCGCGGCGATCGCGAGCGGGTCGCGCCTGTCCGCGGTCATGCCGCGGACGAGAAAGGCGATCGCCACGGCGAGCAGGGTGAAGTCGTAGATGAAGGCGTAGGGGGTCGCGAGCAGCGCGCCGGCGGCGAGCGCGGCGCATTTCGCGTCCGTCGCGCCCGGACGCCGCCACGCATGCACGACGAGAACGAGGACGAGCGCGGTCGTCGCGCCATGCGCGGCGAGGGCCGTCCGATGGTCAAGACCCGCATGGCGCAGCACGCCGTAGAGCGTCTGCAGCTTCGCGAACGCGACCTGCCCTTCGACGAAGAGTCTGCCGTTCGTGACCTCGAGCGACGCCGCGAAGGCGGTGAAGGGCTCCGCGCCGTAGAGGAGGAAGGTCGCGAGGAGAAGAGCGAGGGCGGTCGTCGCGGCGCTCATGAAGGCGCGACCATGACCGCCCGCGGCGAGCGCGAAGGGCAGAAGCATGCCCAGATGCGGCTTGTAGGTCAGTGCGCCGAACAGCATGCCCGCGAGGACGGGACGCCGGTCGAGCAGTGCGAGGCCCGCGGCCAGCAGGGCGGCCGAGAGCAGGCCGTTCTGTCCGAGCTGGACGTTGTAGGCGGTGGCCGGAAAGGCGGCGGCGGCGAGCGCGACGCCGCGGACCGGCAGAACGGCGCGCATCGCCGCGAGATAGGCCGCGCCCGTCGCGCCGATCCAGACGATGAGCGAGGGCACGAAGGGCAACAGCGCCGCCGCCGCCGCGAGCGGCAGGAGATGCGGGGGATAATGGAATCCGAAATAGCCGTCGAAGCTCGGGCCGAGCACCCGCCGTTCCACCTCGCCGTGGCGATCCCAATCATAGGCGTCGCCCGGGCGACCCTGCAGGGCGAGATCGCCCGCGGCCCAGACGTTCACGTAATCGACGGCGGCGGGCCGGCCGTCGGGCCCGATCAGCCAGATTCCCGCGCGGAACAGCTCGAAGAAGGCCGTTGCGTAGAAGACGAGGAGAACGAGCGCCGTGCCGAGAACCGTCTTGGCGACCGGGCCGGGCGGAACGAAGGACCGCATGAAGAGACCGCATCCGAAAAGCATGACATGAACCGGGGCGCAGCGTGGGCCGTAATGGTTTCGAAATCTTGTTCGGCCTCGAAAGTCGCATGGACAGTCGCCCATGCTGCGTTGCACCATCGGCGCGCCAGAAGGAACCAGATCCATGACGCAGACCGGCGCCGGCCTCGCCTCCCCCGGGGGAGCCCTCAAGGACCTTTACGAGATCGGCGAGATCCCGCCGCTCGGCCATGTGCCCGAAAAGATGTGGGCTTGGGCGATCCGCAAGGAGCGCCATGGCCCGCCGGAAGAGGCCATGCAGATGGAGGTCGTGCCGACCTGGACGATCGGCGACGACGAGGTGCTCGTCCTCGTGATGGCCGCGGGCGTCAATTACAACGGCATCTGGGCGGGTCTCGGCCAGCCCGTCTCGCCCTTGGACAATCACAAGCATCCCTTCCATGTCGCGGGTTCGGACGCCGCGGGCGTCGTCTGGGCGGTCGGCCGCAAGGTGAAGCGCTGGAAGGTCGGCGACGAGGTCATCGTCCACTGCAATCAGGACGACGGGGACGACGAGGAGTGCAACGGCGGCGACCCGATGTTCTCGCCCTCGCAGCGGATCTGGGGTTTCGAGACGCCGGACGGCTCCTTCGCCCAATATTGCCGGGTGCAGTCGCGCCAGCTCATGCCCCGTCCCAAGCATCTGACCTGGGAGGAGAGCGCCTGCTATACGCTCACGCTCGCCACCGCCTATCGCATGCTGTTCGGCCATGCGCCGCATACGGTGCGGCCGGGCGACAACGTGCTCGTGTGGGGCGCGTCGGGCGGGCTCGGCGTGTTCGGCGTGCAGCTCTGCGCGGCTTCCGGCGCGAACGCGATCGGTGTGATCTCCGACGAATCGAAGCGCGACTACGTGCTCGGCCTCGGCGCGAAGGGCGTCATCAACCGCAAGGATTTCGACTGCTGGGGCCGGTTGCCGACGGTGAATTCTCCGGAATTCGTCGACTACATGGCCGCCGCGCGGAAATTCGGCAAAGCGATCTGGGACATCACGGGCCGGAAGGACGTCGACATCGTCTTCGAGCATCCCGGCGAGCAGACCTTTCCGACCTCCTGTTTCGTGGTCAAGCGCGGCGGCATGGTCGTGTTCTGCGCGGGCACGACGGGCTTCAACCTGACCTTCGACGCCCGTTTCGTCTGGCAGCGCCAGAAGCGCATCCAAGGCTCGCATTTCGCCCATCTCAAACAGGCGTCCGCGGCCAATCAATTCGTGATCGACCGGCGCATCGACCCCTGCATGAGCGAGGTCTTCCCCTGGGACAAGATCCCGGCGGCGCATACCAAGATGTGGAAGAACCTGCATGCGCCCGGCAATATGGCGGTGCTGGTCAATGCGCCGCGCACGGGCCTGCGCACGCTGGACGACGCCGTCGAGGCGCGCGGCTGATCCTCCGCCCGAAACCGCAGTCCGACGAGGGCCGTCCGCATCCGTGATGCGGGCGGCCTTTCCGTTTCGGGATCCGCGTCAGTCGGCTTCGGCGCGGTACAGGCTCCAACGCAGGGAGGGGTTCGCCTCGCGATCGGCCTCGAGAACGATGCGGCTCGTGCGACGCGCGCCGTCGGGCACCGCGAAGACGAGATCGTCCTCGAGCCGGGCGGGCACGTCATGGGATTCGAAGAACCAGCGCGTCCCGTTGGGCGTGCGCAGCATGACGCCTTCGGCGCTTTCGAGAATGAAGGCCTCGATGCCCGGCTGCAGGTGGAAGCGCACGGAATAGGCCGATTCGGGCGTCTTGACCGCACGTTGCTCGGAGATGACCACGAGCGAGTCGATGCCTTCCAGCCGCCGTCCGTCCAAGGAGAGGAAGATCGACCGGTCGTGGCGCAGGCCCAAGGCGGAATAGCCGTCATGGCTCGCCGTCAGCAGGGTGCCGCGCTCCTGCGTCTCGCGCGTGCAGGGCACGTCCCGCGGTCCCGCGATGATCGGCGCGCCCCGCGGCCATTGCATGCGGGCCGAGGGCGCGAAGCTGCAGGACGACGTCTCGCCCACGACGAGCGTCGAATGGGCGGCGGTGGTGCGCGCCGCCTCGCGAAACTGGTCGAAGCCGGGGGGCGGTGCGCCGCAATTGACGAGGATCTTCTGCATCCCCTCCGAGAATTCGAAGGAGAGGCAGCCCGCATGGGCATGGCCCGAATAGTCCTGCGGCGGCGCCGCGCCGACGTCCATGATCAGCAGCGAGCGATCCGCCTGCACCCTTTGGAAGCCGGAATGCGACGCGTTCTCCATCGGCTGGGCGCGGACGTCCTGATAGGCGAGGACGGTGGCGAGCACGTCGGTCGGGGTCCGGGCGACGCCGTTGAACAATGCGAGCGTGCCGTCGCCGTGGCGGAAGAGGCGCAGCATCGGGCCGATGCGGTCCACCGCGTTGAGGAGTTCCTGCGGCGGATCCATGCCCTGCGAGCCGAAGAGCTGGCGCAGCGGCAGGAGATCGACGAGGAGATCGAGCAGGACGGCCGGGTTGCGGCCGACATGGCCGCCGTCCGGCAGGATCTGTCGATCGAGTTCGACCGCAAGCCGCCGGGCGGTGCGGCGCAGCTGCTTGACGGGCCCCTGCGTCGCCAGCGCGACGTAGCACAGCGCCACCAATGCGGTGAGGCGGCGCTCCGGACATTCGCAGCGGTCGAGGACATGGCCGAGAAACCGCGCCTGACGCGCGATCGACTTCATGAACCGGCTGTAGAAGTCGCGGTCCGCCCCTTCCAGCACCAGAGGGGATTGGGTGATCCACGACATCAGCCGCCGCGCGACGACGCCCGTCTCCCAGGCGATGCCGCGGGGGCGGCGGCAGGAGCCGATCCAGTCGTCGACCAATGCGCGGCCGTTGGCGCGCGCGAGGGCCGTCTCCGCGGCGCGCAGATGGCGCAGCCAGCCGAAGCTCATCAGCTCTTCCGACCAGGCCGCGTCGGGCGAGGGCATTTCGAAGGGCGAGCGGCCTTCGGTCGAGACCACTTTGCCCGCGAAGGCGAAATAGCCCGCATAAATGTCCGAGGCGATGGTGGGATCGGTCGTCCGGAGATCCTGCGGCGCGATCACCATGCGGTCGGAAATGCCGCGTCCCAAGGAGGGCGAGAAGATGCGGAAGGGCGCGGTCAGCACGCGGCCGCCGCGGCGCAAGACTTCGCGCAGCGTGAAGACGGTCACAAGCCAGCGCTCATCCAACATGCTCTGCGATCCATCCGCTCCGTTGGGGCCTCGATCGAATCGCAACCGGACCGTGCGTAAGATTGGCCGACAGTCGTTAACTCCGCGTCAAGAGGTTCGACGTTCGAGCCTTGCGACGTAGAAGCCGTCGAGGCCCGACAGCCGGTCCTCGCCCGACGGCAGCATGAACGGCAGCGTCCGCACGTCGCCTTCCGGCGTGACGGCTTCCACGAGCCCGCCGATCTCCTCCGCGGTCACGGGGCGGCGGACGAAGGCTTCGTTGCGGGCGAGGAAGGCGGCGATCTGCGCTTCGCCCTCCTCCGCTTCGAGCGAGCAGGTGCAGTAGACGAGCCGGCCGCCGGGCCGGACCATGG
>CAYNUN010000173.1:0-4967 GCA_964400345.1 uncultured Methylobacteriaceae bacterium | reverse complement strand
GCGCGCTGCAGCGTTCGACGGGCCGTTTCGAGCAGGCCGAAGGCGGCACGCTCTATCTCGACGAGATCGGCGACATGCCGATGGACGCGCAGACGCGGCTTCTCCGCGTTCTCCAGCAGGGCGAATACACCACCGTCGGCGGCCGCACGCCCATCAAGACCAATGTCCGCATCGTGGCGGCCACCAACAAGGATCTCCGCGTCTCGATCCGGCAGGGCCTGTTCCGCGAGGACCTCTTCTTCCGCATCAACGTCGTCCCTCTGCGTCTGCCGCCGCTGCGCGAGCGCTCGGAGGACGTGCCGGATCTCGCCCGCCATTTCTTCACGCTGGTGGAGAAGGAGGGTCTGCCCCGCAAGCGGATCGATTCCGCCGCGCTCGATCGGCTGAAGCGCCATCGCTGGCCCGGCAATGTCCGCGAATTGGAGAACATGGTCCGCCGTCTCGCGGCGCTTTATCCGCAGGAGACGATCACCGAAACCCTCGTCGAAGCCGAACTGGCCGAGCCCGAAGCGACCGTGTCCGGAGGTTTCGTCGGCGACGCCGCTCCCGAGGCCGCGACCCTCTCCGAATCCGTCGAGCGCCATCTTTCGACCTATTTCGCCCAATTCGGCGCGGATCTTCCGCCCCCGGGCCTCTATCACCGCATCCTGCGCGATCTCGAAGCGCCGCTGATCACGGCCGCGCTCGCCGCCACCCGCGGCAACCAGATCAAGGCCGCGGAGCTTCTCGGTCTCAACCGCAACACGCTGCGCAAGAAGATCCGCGACCTCGAACTCCCCGTCGTCCGCACCCTGCGCTGACGAAGCCGTCCCGCGGCCGCACCCGCCACCAACGACCGTCATGCCCGCGCATGCGGGCATCCACGTCTTCTCTTCTCAGGCGCGCACCCTCGGTCGCCCCGCAGGCCGCAGGCTGCCGCGTCCTCTTCGCGCCCTCGCCAGAATCGTCTTTTCCGGGCAACACTGTTGCTGTAGTGCAACGTCTCATCGCGGCGGCTTCGGTCGTCGTCCGAAGGCGGTCCGAAGGATCACATGGCGATCGTGCAAGGCGATGCGACGGCGGCGAGCACCCTATCGGCGCTCGAAGGCGGGCGGAGGCGAGGGGGCTTCGGCGCGTTCGTCGTCGTGCTCGCGCTCATATCCGCGCTGGCGACCTTCCTCGTTCTGGCCGGGCTCGTCTCCGTTCCCGCGACGCATGAGGTCGTGGTCGGCCTCTTCGCGGTCAACGCGCTTCTGATCTTCGTCCTGGTCTGGCTCGTGGCGGCGGAGGCGATCCGCCTCATCCGCGCCCGCCGTTCGGGCGCGGCCGCGGCGGGGCTTCACGCCCGCATCGTCGGCCTCTTCGCCTTCGTCGCGGCGTTGCCCGCCATGCTCGTCGCCGTGGTGGGCTGGCTCACGCTCGAGCGCGGCATCGACATTTCCTTCGGCCGCTATGTCCGCGAATTGCTGACGACTTCGGTGGAGGTCGCCCGCGAATTCCGCGAGCTGCAATGCCGCGCCTTGGGGCGTGAGATCAATCTGATGGCCGCCGACATCGGCCGCGCCCGCGGCGCCTTCGATCAGAACCGCAGCTTCTTCCGCGACTTCATGCGTTCGCGCTCGACCTTTCTCGGCTTCCCCGTCGCCGTGCTGACGACGCGCGACGGCGTCGTCGTCGAGCGGATCGAGCTGCGCCAGACGCCGGGCTTCCGTCTGCCCGCCGCGCAGGACTACGCCGCCGCCGAGGACGGCGAGGCCTGGTGCCTCATCCCCAGCGAGGGCAACGTCTTCCGCGCCGTCCTCAAGGTCCCCGGCTTCGACGATCTCTTCCTCGTAGTGGCCCGCGGCGTCGATCCGAAGGCGCTGGAATTCCCGCAACAGGCCGAAGCCGCCGCCGCCTATTACGAGGTCCTGACGGAGCGGAAGCTCGGCGTTCAGGTCGCCTTCGCCAGCATGTATGTGCTGATCTCGCTCATCCTTCTCTTGTCGGCGGTCTGGCTGGGGCTGAGCTTCGCCAACCGCCTCGTCGCGCCCATCCGCCGCCTGATCCACGCCACCGATCAGGTCGCGCTCGGCAATTATCATGTCCAGGTGCCCGTGGGCGCGCAGGAGGGGGATCTCTCCCATCTCGGCGAGACCTTCAACAAGATGACCGGCGAACTCCGCCGCCAGCATGACCGCCTCACCGCCGCGAGCGACATGATCGACCGTCGCCGCCGCTTCACCGAGGCCGTACTGTCGGGCGTCCCCGCGGGCGTCGTGGGGCTGGACGGCAAGGGCCGCATCACGGTTCTCAACCCTTCGGCGGAACTCGTTCTGGGAGATCGGAAATCCTCGGTTCTCGGTCTTCCGCTCGTCGACGTGGTCCCTGAGATCGAGCCGCTCCTCGCCGAAGGCGGCGACCGCGCCCGCGACGTCCAAGGGCAGATCGTGATGCGCCGCGACGGGCGCGAGCTGATCATCAATGTCCGCATCACGAGCGAACGTTCGACCGACGCCGAAGGCGGCACGGTCGTCACGCTCGACGACATTTCGGATCTCGTCGCCGCCCAGCGCACCTCCGCCTGGGCGGACGTCGCCCGCCGCATCGCGCATGAGATCAAGAACCCGCTGACCCCGATCCAACTGTCCGCCGAGCGCATCCGCCGCAAATACGGCAAGATGATCACGACCGACCGCGAGGTCTTCGACCGCTGCACCGAGACCATCGTCCGCCAGGTCGACGACATCAAACGCATGGTCGACGAATTCTCCTCCTTCGCCCGCATGCCCAAGCCGCTGCCGGAGTCCGAGGACATCACGGCGGTCGCCCGGCAGGTCCTCTTCCTGATGCGCGTCGGCCATCCGGAGATCGACTTCGTCGAGGAGATCCCCGAAGGCCCGCTCGTCGCGCGTTTCGATCGCCGGCTTCTGTCGCAGGCCGTCACCAACATCGTGAAGAACGCCGTCGAGGCCGTCGCCGCGGTTGCCGAGGAGGAGCGCGCGCCGGGCGAGCCGCCGCCGGGCGAGGTCCGCCTGCGCGTGGCGCTCGAGGACGGCGTCGTGCGCATCGAGGCGATCGACGACGGCAAGGGCTTCCCCGAGCAGCGGCGACGCCTTCTCGAGCCCTACATGACCACGCGCGAGGGCGGCACGGGCCTCGGCCTCGCCATCGTCGGCAAGATCCTCGAAGACCACGGCGGCGGCATCGAACTTCTCGACCGCGACGACGGGCGGCGCGGCGCCAAGGTCCGGCTCTGGTTCCCCGCAGAGGGGCCGGCCGCCGGAGCGGAAAAAGGGAGCGGGCAGGGGGCATGAGCGCCGATATTCTGATCGTCGACGACGAGGCCGACATTCGCGAACTCGTGGCGGGCATCCTCGAGGACGAGGGCCACCGCACCCGCACGGCCGCCAATTCCGACGAGGCCTTGGCCGCGATAGCGCAGCGCCGTCCCGGGCTCGTCTTCCTCGACATCTGGATCCAGGGGTCGCGGCTCGACGGCCTGCAGATCCTCGATCTCGTCAAGGAGCAGCACCCCGATCTCCCGGTGGTCATGATCTCCGGGCACGGCAATATCGAGACCGCCGTCGCCGCCATCCGCCGCGGCGCCTACGACTTCATCGAAAAGCCCTTCAAGGCCGATCGCCTGATCCTCGTCGCCGAACGCGCTCTGGAAGCCTCGAAGCTCAAGCGCGAGGTCAAGGAACTGCGTGCCAAGGCGCCCTCCACCGACCACATGGTCGGGCGTTCGCAGGCCGCCAACCAGCTGCGCTCCGCGCTGGAGCGCATCGCCGGCACCAATGCGCGGGTCATGATCGTGGGCCCGTCCGGCGCGGGCAAGGAGCTGGCGGCCCGCACCATCCACGCGCTCTCGCCCCGCAACGCCGGGCCCTTCGTCGTCCTCAACGCCGCCACCATGGACCCGTCGACGGTGGAGTCCGAACTGTTCGGCGTCGAAGGACCGGACGGCCGCATCAAGAAGATCGGCGCGCTCGAAGAAGCGCATGGCGGCACGCTCTATCTCGACGAAGTCTGCGAAATGCCGCTCGAAACCCAGTCGCGCATCCTGCGCGTCCTCGTCGAGCAGAATTTCACGCGCGTCGAAGGCGGCACCCGCGTCCATGTCGACGTCCGCGTGATCTCCTCCACCGCCAAAAGCCCGGAGGCGGAGATCGCTGCCGGCCGTTTCCGGCAGGATCTTCTCCACCGTCTCAACGTGGTCCCGGTCCGCGTGCCCTCGCTCGCCGAGCGGCGCGAGGACGTTCCGGACCTCATCGACTTCTTCATGGGCCGGCTGGCGGCCGCGTCGGGTCTCGCCCGCCGCGAGGTCGCCGACGACGCCATGGCCGTTCTTCAATCCTACGACTGGCCGGGCAACATCCGCCAATTGCGCAACAATGTGGAACGCATGCTGATCCTCGCCGCCGGCGAGCCGGACGTGCCGATCACCGCCGAAATGCTTCCGCCCGACGTCGGTTCGCTCGTCCCCTCGATGCCGAACGGAAACGGCGGCGAAAAGCTCATGGCGCTTCCCTTGCGCGAGGCGCGCGAGGCTTTCGAGCGGGAATATCTCGTGGCGCAGATCGGCCGCTTCGGCGGCAACATCTCCCGCACGGCGGAATTCATCGGCATGGAGCGTTCCGCCCTCCACCGCAAATTGAAGAGCCTCGGCGTCGGCTGAACCGCCGATATCCCGCTCCGGAGGCCGCTCGAACGAGGGGGGGGGGCGCGCACCTTCCGTGATCGGCACTTCCTCGCTCTGTGGCGGTTTGACCTTCCGTGCGGCTTGCGCTCGCCCCGCATTACGGGCGTAATGGAGGGGAACCGGTGACCATTCAAACGGTGAGACCGGACTGATCAAACCCGAGCCCTGCGCTCGGGGCCAAAAACCAGAGGCGAGCATGGCCGGCGAACGCGCCCAGAATTTGCAGGATACCTTTCTCAACAATGTCCGTAAGAACTAGATTCCGCTCACGATCTTTCTCGTGAACGGCGTGAAGCTCCAGGGC
>CAYNUN010000172.1:0-5028 GCA_964400345.1 uncultured Methylobacteriaceae bacterium | reverse complement strand
CCTCCATCGCCGCGCGCGCGATGCCGAGCGAGATCGCGGCCACGCCGATCCGGCCGCCGGCGAGTTCTCCGACCGCGACGCGGAAACCGTCGTTCTCGCGCCCCATCAACGCCGAGCCGGGAACCCGGCAGCCGTCGAAATGCATCACATTCGTCGCGGAGCCGTGTTGGCCCATCTTCTCCTCGGCCTTGCCCACGACGAGGCCGGGCGTGCCCGCCTCGACGAGAAAACAGGAAATCCCCTTGCCCTTCGGCCGCTCGGGGTCCGTGACCGCCCAGACGACGCAGAGGCCCGCATATTCTCCCGACGTGATGTAGATCTTCGAGCCGTCGATGACCCAGTCGTCGCCGTCGCGGCGCGCCCGGGTGCGCATCCCGGCGGGATCCGATCCGGCTTCGCTTTCCGTCAGGCAGAAGGCCCCGGCGGGATGGGTTCCGTCGGCGAGACGCGGCAGATGACGGCGGCGCTGCTCCTCGGTCCCGACGGACTGAATCACTTCGCCGACCATGTTGGTCACCGACGTCGTGACCGCGGTCGAGGCGCAGGCCTTGGCGAGTTCCTCGATCGCGAGGGCGAAGGCGACGGTGCCGGCTTCGGTCCCGCCGTATTCCGCCCGCACGTTCAGCGCCATGAAGCCGTTCTCGGCCAGGATCTTCAGATTGGCGAGCAGTTCGGCGCGTCCTTCGCCGCGATCGAGGCGGGCGGCGAGGGGGGCGAGCCTGTCGGCCGCGATCCGCGCCGCGGTTTCGCGGATCATCTCCTCCTCGTCGGTGAAGGCGAAATGCATGACGTCCCCCGATCCTCGTCGTCGGCGTCAAGGCTAGGATGAGCGCCCGCGCCCCGCAACCGGGCGAAAAGGCGCGTACGGATGGGGATCCGCGAACGGGGCACCACCGTCATGCCGACCCGCACGGGCATCACGTAGCGAATCCGCGCCGAAGGAAGGCGCGCATCGCCGTGCCGGGCCGGGCCCGGTCGGGACCGCGGGGCGAGGCCTCAGGCGGCGGGCAGTCCTTGGAGGGGAACGGGGTCCGCGTCCTTGCCGATCGGTTCGGCGGATTTGAATTCCATCGCGTCGATGCGTTCGCCGCGCTTGAGGATCTTGTCGGCCGACGTCGTGATCTGGCCGACATCGTCCTGCGCCTGACGGAAATGCACGTCGAGTTTGCCGACGCGGTCCTTCAGACGATTGACGTCCTCGAGGAGCTTGCGCACCTCGTCCTGAATCATATGCGCCTGTTCGCGCATCTTCGCGTCGCGCACGATCGCCTGCATCACCTGAATGGCCATGGTCAGCAGAGACGGGGAGACGATGAGGACCCGGCGCTTGTGCGCCGCCTGCACCATGTCCTCGAAATGCTCCTGAAGATCGGCATAGATCGATTCCGCCGGCACGAAGAGCACCGCGATGTCCTGAGTCGCGCCCGCGATCAGATATTTGTCGGCGACGTCCTTGATGTGGACGCCGATATCGGTCCTGATCCGGCGGCCCGCGACGATGCGGGCCTCCTCGCTCTGCGCCTCGCGGAAGGCGGTGAAGGCTTCGAGCGGGAATTTGGCGTCGACCGCCAAGGGTCGCGGGTCGCCGGGCAGCCGGATGATGCAGTCCGGCCGCTTGCCGTTCGAGAGCGTCGCCTGAAACTCATAGGCCCCGAGCGGCAGCGCGTCCTTGACGATCGCCTCCATGCGGCCCTGTCCGAAGGCGCCGCGCGTCTGCTTGTTCGACAGCACGTCCTTCAGCGTCAGCATTTCGGTGGTCAGATCGCCCAGCCGTTTCTGCGCTTCGTCGATCACGGCGAGCCGCTCGTGCAGCTTGGAAAGATTCTCGTGCGTCGTCTGGATGTTGGCGTTGAGCCCGTCGCCCAGCCGCGTGTTCAGCCCGTCCATCCGTTCCGTCAGAAGGCGGGCGAGATTGGTCTGCCGGCTCTCGAAGCTCTCGCCGATCGCCGACATCCGCCCGTTGAACTGCGCCTGGGATTGGATGAGCTGCGCGATCTTGTCGTCGAGTTCGCGCTGCCGCTCGGCGGCCGCGGCGGCCTCCTCGCGCAGCACGGCATTCGATTGGGTCGACCGCCGGGCGACGAGAAGAACCACGCCGAGCGTGACCCCGAGCAGCGCGAGCGTCACGTCCGCGCCCGTGAAGCCGACCCCGCCGACGGTGAGCAGAAGCTTGTCCATGGGCGGATGCTAGACGGATTCGCATCGTTCGTCCAGAACGAAACAAGAACAAATCCGGCGGGACATGCGCGATTCTCCGCCATGGCCTTTGACCCTGCCGCGCCGAAGGATTATGTGCGGGCCATGGCTCTGCGTCCGATCCTCGTCCTGCCCGAACCCCTGCTCCGCAAGGTGTCCGACCCCGTTCCGGAGGTCGACGCGGCCGTGCGCGCGCTCGTCGACGACATGTTCGAGACCATGTACGAAGCCCCCGGCATCGGCTTGGCCGCGATCCAGATCGGCGTGCCCAAGCGTATCGTCACGATCGATCTCGCCCGCAAGGACGAGCCCGCCGCGCGGCAGGTCTTCATCAATCCCGAGATCGTCTGGTCTTCGGAAGAGTCGTCCGTCTATGAGGAGGGCTGCCTCTCGATCCCGTCGCTCTACGAGGAGATCGAGCGCCCCGCCCGCATCCGCGTCCGCTTTCTCGATATCGACGGCAGGCTACAGGAGGTCGAAGCCGACGGTCTCCTCGCCACCTGCCTGCAGCATGAGATCGATCATCTCGAAGGCCGACTGTTCATCGATCGGCTGTCGCGGCTCAAGCGCGAGCGGGCGGTGAAGCGCTGGCAGAAGGCCCGCCGCGAGAGCGACGCGTGAGCCTGCGCGTCGTCTTCATGGGCACGCCGGATTTCGCGGCGCCCGTCCTCACGAGCATCATCGGCCACGGGCACGAGGTCGTCGCGGTCTATACCCGCGAGCCGAAGCCCGCCGGACGCGGCATGGAACTGCGGAAGTCGCCCGTGCATATCGTCGCCGAGCGTTTCGGCATCCCCGTCCTCACGCCGAAGACGCTGAGGACGGAGGAGGCGGCGGAGACCTTCCGCGCCCTCGCGGCTGACGTCGCGGTCGTAGTCGCTTACGGCATGATCCTGCCCGTTCCGATCCTCGACGCGCCTGAACTCGGTTGCCTCAATCTCCATGCCTCGCTGCTCCCCCGCTGGCGCGGCGCGGCCCCGATCCAGCGCGCGATCATGGCGGGCGATGCGGAGACGGGCGTCGCGGTGATGAAGATGGAGGAGGGCCTCGATACCGGGCCCGTCGCCATGGTCGAGAAGGTCGCGATCACTGCGGACATGACCGCGGGCGAGTTGCACGACCGGCTCTCCGCGATCGGCGCGGATCTCATGGCGCGGGCGCTCGCCGCCCTCTCCCGCGGCGGGCTCGGCTTCACGCCGCAGCCGGACGAGGGCGTGACCTACGCCAAGAAGATCACGAACGACGATTCGCGCATCGATTGGGCGGCGGATGCGGCCGCGGTGCATGATCTCGTGCGCGGTCTCTCGCCCTTCCCCGGCGCGTTCACGTCCGTCGATCTCGGCAAGGGGAGCGAGCGGCTGAAGGTGCTGCGCACCGTCCGGGTCGACGGAACCGGCGAGGCGGGGACCGCGCTCGACGACGCGCTGACGGTGGCTTGCGGCCAGGGCGCGGTGCGCCTTCTCGAGGTTCAGCGCGCGGGCTCGAAGCCCCTTCGGGCCGAGGATTTCCTGCGCGGGGCCAAGATGCCGGCCGGCACGAGGTTCGGCTGATGCCGCGCTACAAGCTCGTCGTCGAATATGACGGCACGCCCTATGTCGGCTGGCAGTTCCAGGCGATCGGCCGCTCGGTGCAGCAGGCGATCGAGGAAGCGATCCTGAAATTCACGGGCGAGGCGATCCGTATTCAGGCCGCGGGCCGCACGGATGCGGGCGTGCATGCGACCCATCAGGTCGTCCATGTCGATCTCGCGCGCGACTGGCGGCCCGACACGGTCCGCGACGCGATCAATGCGCATCTGAAGCCCGAGCCCGTCGCGATCCTCGCCGTGACCGCAGTGGGGCCGGATTTCAGCGCGCGCATGTCGGCGGTGAAGCGGCATTATCTCTACCGCATCGTGAACCGCCGGCCGCATGCGGCGCTGGATCAGAATCGCGTCTGGCAGGTCCCGCAGCGCCTCGACGCCGAGGCCATGCACGAGGCCGCGCAGCTTCTCGTCGGCAAGCACGATTTCTCGACCTTCCGCGCGTCGGAATGCCAAGCCGCGAGCCCGGTCAAGACCGTCGATCGGCTCGACGTGGAAAGGATCGGCGACGAGATCCGCCTTTTCGCCTCCGCTCGGTCCTTCCTGCATCATCAGGTGCGGTCGATCACGGGTTCGCTCGTGCAGGTCGGTGGCGGCAAATGGAGCGCGGCCGATCTCCGTGCGGCGCTCGAAGCCAAGGACCGCAAGCGCTGCGGCCCGATGGCCCCCGCATCGGGGCTCTATCTGATCGGCGTCGATTACCCGGCGAAGTAGCGCTCGATCACGCGTTCGAAGACGACCGTCAGCGCCTCGATCTCCGCGACGGAGGCGTTCTCGTCGATCTGATGCATGGTCTTGCCGACGAGGCCGAATTCGATCACCGGGCAGTAATTCTTGATGAAGCGGGCATCCGAGGTCCCGCCCGTCGTGGACAGCTTGGGTTTGCGGCCCGTCGCCTCCTCGATGGCCTGCGAGACGCTCTCGACGAAGGGGCCGGGCGCGGTGAGGAACGCGACCGCATTGGTCGGATCGAACGCGGCCTCCCATCGGACCGCATTGCCCGCCGCCGTCTCCAGTCGACGACGGATCTCCGCCTCCAGCGTTTCGGGCGTCCAGAGATCGTTGAAGCGGATGTTGAAGACCGCCTTCGCCTCGTTCGGGATCACGTTCGAAGCCGGATTGCCGACATCGACCGAGGTGAATTCGAGATTCGACGGGTCGAAATGCGCTGTGCCGCGGTCGAGCGGTTCGGAGCCGAGCGCCGCGATCAGTTTCGCCATGCCCGGAATCGGGTTTTCGGCGAGATGCGG
>CAYNUN010000171.1:0-5055 GCA_964400345.1 uncultured Methylobacteriaceae bacterium | reverse complement strand
CGACGTCGGCCTCGCCCGGTTCCCCGTCGCCGTCGCCGTCGAGATCCGGCGGTCCGTCGCGCAGGTCCGAGATCGGCCAATAGACGTCGAGCCCCACCGCATCCACCGCGTCCGACGCCCAGAGCGGGTCGAGCGGGAAGCGCAGCTCCCCCGGCGCGGGCGAGTGGCCGCCGTATTCGGTCCAATCCGCGGCATAGGTGATGCGGGTTCCGGGCAGCATGGCCCGCACGTCGCGCGCGATCGCCGCGAGATGCTGCGCCGCGGGGAACACGCCCGGCGCGCTCGCGATCCGCGTCACCGAGACGAGTTCGGTGCCGATCACGAAGGCGTCGACGCCGCCCGCCGCCCGCGCCAGCGCCGCGTAATGCATCGCGAGCCGCCGCCAGCTCCATTCGTCGGGCTTGGCGCAGAGGATGCGCTCGCCCTCCTCCCGCATGTCCGCGGGACCGACCGTCCCGAAGAAGCGCGCGACCTCCGCCCCCGCCGCCGCCGTCCCCGCGGGCGAGCCCGGCCGTCCGGGCGCGGGACGGCAGGTGATCCGTCCCCGCCACGGATAGGCGGGCTGGGACGCCGCCTCCGTCCACGGGTCGGGCAGAGCGTTGTCCGCCGGAACGTCCATCATGCAGAAGGGATAGAGCGTCACCCGGAAGCCCCGCGCCTTGAGATCGCGGATCGCCCGGATCACCGACGCATCCGACGGCGTGCCGCCATAGGCGGGTTTGCCGTCGGCGAGGCTCACCGTCTCCGCCGCCCCGCGGTCGAGGCCCGCCGCCGCCCATTCCGCGCCGATCGTCGCCTTGTCGCGGCGGTCCGTCTTGGGAAGGATCCGGCATTCGCCGACCCTGAGATCGTCCCCGAACCAGGAGACGACCAGCGCGACATGCACGAGGTTCGGACACAGCGCGCGGAGCGCGTCGAGCGAGGCGTGCCAGTCGCTCGGGGCCGACGGTTCATGCCGGTTCTCGGTCGCCGAACGGCCCGCGCCGAGATCGCGCGAGACATGGGCGGGCTCGTAGACGAATTCCCCCGCGCCGGGGATCAGGTCGATCGCGCGGATGCGCTCGCCCAGCCCGCCCACGGGCCGCACCACTTCGAAGGCGAATTGCGGGATGCGGTTGCCGTATTCGCCGAGCGGGAAACGCTCGAACACGACATAGGCCGTCCCCCGGAAGGCGGGCGTCACGTCCGCGCCCTCCTTCGCCGCGATCAGCGGATCGGGCTCCTGATCCTCCGTGCCGCGATGCACCCGGATCGTCAGCCCCTCTCGGTCGAGAAGCTTCCCGTCTGCCCAGATGCGGCGCACGAAGGCGATCGGCCCTTCGCACAGCCCGATCGCGAAATTGCCGGAATAGGAATAGGTGCGCGTCACCGTCTTCGGCCCGCCGCCGCCCTTGCCGCCGCCGCGGGTCTTGCGCCGCGTCTCGGTCACGGCCTCCTCAAAGCGCGTCGCCCAGACGAGTTCGCCGCCGATCCGCGCCCGGCCGTAGACGCGCGGGATCGGCGCGCCCTCCGTCGAGCCGACCCCCTGCAATTCCTGCAGCCGCGGCCCCTCGATGCGCCGCGTCGCGCCGCCGCCGAAGATCGCGCGGTCGATCATCCCGCCCGCCATCCCGCCGACCGCGCGGCCGATCATCCCGCCGATCGGGCCGCCCACCGCGGTCCCGATCGCCGATCCCGCCGCCTGAAGCACCAAAGTCGTCATCGCACCGTCTCCGGAAAGCGGAAGGCGTAGGCGAGACGCGGCCGCCAGATCCCGAACGGGACCTCCGCCACGCAGGCCCCGTCATGCGCATGCACCATGCTCGCGCCCGAGGCGGCGATGCCGAGATGCTTGGCGGGCGCGCCGTCGCGCCAGCGGAACAGCAGCACGTCGCCGCGCGAAAAGGCCTCGGTCGCGATGGGCACGAGATGCCGCAGCCCCGCCGCATAGAGCCGCTCCTCCCGCGTCGCCTCCGCCCAGTCGGGCGAATAATCCGGCGCGGCCTCCGGCTCAGGCCCGTAGAAGGCGCGCCACACGCCGCGCACGAGGCCGAGACAGTCGCAGCCGACCCCGCGCAGCGAGGCGCGGTGCATGTAGGGCGTGCCGATCCAGCGCCGCGCTTCGGCGAGGATCGCGTCCGGGGAGGGGCTCATGCGAACAGGCTCCCGCCGTCCATGCCGCCCTCGCCTTCGATCACGCGCCGCATCAGCACGTCATTGCCCGGCATGCGCGGAAATCCGCGGAAATTGACCAGATTGTCGAACGCGTCCCGGCAGGTCTCGAGCTGCTTGTCGCAGCCCGCCGTCACCACGAACCGGTCCCCGGGCCGGATCGTCCGCGCCGCCGGGCTCCACAGATGCAGCTCCGCCCGGCCGCCCGCGTGCCGATGCAGCTTCACCTGAAACGTCGCCCCGACATTGTCCCCCGAGAGGAAGCGCAGCACCCCTCCGGTGAAGCGTCGGTCGGGCACGTCCGTCTCCGCCGTCAGGAAGGACCGGCCGTCCGTCTCCGCCGTCACGGCTTCCCGGCGCAGTTCCGGCCGATCGAGATCGACCCGGCATTGCGCATCGCCGAGATCGGCCGCGCAGGTCGCCTGGAACAACCGTCCCCGCCGCTCGTCGAGGCGATGGGCGATGCTGCGCACCTCCGCCGTGAAGCCGTGCTCCGTCCGCTTCACCTCGCCGATCGTGCCCATGTCGACGAGGATGCTCTTCGTCGGATCGGTCCAATCGACGAGCCGCAGCTCGACCGTCGCGGAATCGTAGAGCCCCGCCCGCACGTCCGCCTCCGCGATCCCGTCGGAGACCAGCGCCCCCATGATCTCGCCGCCGCCGACGGCGAAGCCCAGCACGGCTTCGGCCTCCGCCGCCTCGAACCCCGTCGCCGCGCGATGCGGCGTTCCGTCGACCAGGATGTCGCGGTCGTGATCCGTGAAGCCGGAGACCGCGCCGTCCCGGCGCAGCACTCTCCAGCAGCGGGCGAGCGTCGTCGCCTCGCCCGTCATGCCTTCGGGCAAGTTCCGCATGGTGCGATGTCCTCGATGTCAGATGATGATTTCGACCAGCGGGATCTTCGGGATCGCCCCGGCCGTGAAGGCCTCGTAGTCGACGAAGATCTCGTCGGCGTCGAAGCGCACCGGCACGTCGAAGGCGAAGCCCGCCGTCACCGCCGCCCCGGCGGGCGGGGCTTTCCCCGCGGCGAAGGTGACCCGCCCCCGAGCATGGTCGACGACGAAATCCCTCGCATCCGCCTCCACGCCCGCCGCCGCGATCCGAACGCTGCCCGCCACGGGCTTCGTGATCGGCCGCCGATAGGGCGAGAAGCCCGTGCCGTAGATCTTGCAGAGGTCGAAGCCGCGCGTCGTCCCGTCGCCCGTTCCGATGGTCTGATCGGTCGGCGAGATCGTCCCGTCCGGTCCGCAGCTCTTCCAATCCGCCCGGTCGCGGAAACGGAAGCCCGTCAGCCGTCCCCGCCGTTCCTCGAAGAAGGCGATGACCTCCGCGAGTTCCGCGAGGGTCCGCAGCCCGGATCCGGCGTCGTAGCGGCGGCGCGAATGCGCCCAACGCGCATTGCGCTCTTCACGGCCCGAACCCGTGATCACGACGTCCGTTCGGCGTTCCGGCCCGCCGAAGCCGGACAGTCCGACCGCGAGCGGAAATCGCACCTCGTGGAACGCGTCGGCCATGGTCGCAACTCCGTCATCCGCATTGATGTTCGTCAAAGCCGGGACGCCGTGTTCCGCGGCAATCTGTGTCGGCGAGAGCGCGAGGAGGATCCCGATGACCCATGTGCCCCACGGCCTGCACGAAGAATTTCCGAAGGCCGCGCCCGCCATCAGCCGGCTCAAGATCGGCGACGCGCATTTCGCCCGCCTGGCCGAGCGCTATGAGCGCTTGAACCGCGAGATCCACCGCATCGAGGTCGATGTGGAGCCCGCCTCCGACGACACGCTCGCGGATCTCAAGCGGCTCCGCCTTCGCCTCAAGGACGAGATCGCCGCCATGCTCCGCGCCGCGGCCTGAAGGCGCGTTCAGCCGGCCCGGCCGCCCCGCGCCACGGCCCGCGCCAACGCGGCCGCGACCTGCGCCTCCGAACGGCGGAAACCTTCGACGTCCGGCGTCGTGATGTTGATCGTCACGGCGGTCGCCCGTCCGCCCTCGCCCGCCCGCACGCCGAGCGATCCGTCGGCCCCGCGCGCCAACGGCAGGATCGCCTCCGGCCCCGCCTCGCCCATCAGGCCCAGCGATCCGCCGGCCGCGAAATAGGTCGGCGCTCCGATCACGCCGCCCTTCTCGAATTTCAATAGATTCCCGAACAGATCGCCGAGGCCCGCGCCCGGCCCCCCTGTCGTTTCGGCCGGTTTCGAGAACATCCCGGAAAAGGCATTCTCGAGAGGCTTCAACGCGAGCTTGAGGCCGAATTCCGACATCCGGAGCCCGATTCCCTTGAGCACGTCCTCGAAGCGCTTCCCCTGCACGATCCCGGAGGCGAAGGCCCCGGTGATGGACCGAGAAAGCGCATCGGTCTCCTTCCTCAGATCGGCGATGCTTCTCGCCGTTTCCCGCATGTCGAGGGCGTCGTCGTCCTGCATCGCCTTCTCCCGTCGTGTTGAATCCGCCCTCCGTTTCCGGAGCGCGATCGCCGTCTGTGCGGCCGCGCCGATCCTTGCGGCCTGCAGCGCGGTCGATTACGGCCCGGTGATGAGCTTCGACCGGCGGGGCAAGAGCCAGGAGGCCTATCGGGACGCGGCCAAGGCCTGCCGCTGGGACGTCGAGCGCATGGAATTCCGCTCGCAGCGCGTCGACCACGGACAGCGGCTCTACATCGCCTGCATGGAGAAGAAGGGCTTCGACTTCCTCGGCGTCCGCGCAGTCTGGATCGACCGCCCCTGCCCCGAAGGCACGCCCGGCCGCAAACTCGACGGCACCTGCCGCGAAACCCGCCCCTATCAGGGCCGAGCCTTCTGAACGCCGGCGCCTTGCCCCGCCCTCCACCGTCATGCCCGCGAACGCGGGCATCCTCCCCTCCGCCGTCATGCCCGCGCATGCGGGCATCCACGTCTTGGACAGGAGGCA
>CAYNUN010000170.1:0-5065 GCA_964400345.1 uncultured Methylobacteriaceae bacterium | reverse complement strand
CGCGTCTTGATGCTCGCGCCGTGGAACCGGCGCGCTCTGGTCGAACAAGCACGAGCCTGACCGTCACCCACGAAGCGAGGGTTGCGCCATGAGCGGTCTTCTCCTGGCCGGACCGTCCGGCATGGCGGTCGGCCTCCTTCTCGGGCTTGCGGGCGGCGGCGGGTCGATCCTCGCCGTCCCCCTTCTCGTCTACGCCGTGGGCGTGTCCCCCGCCCATGTCGCGATCGGCACGAGCGCGCTCGCCGTGTCCGTGAGCGCCTTGGCGAGCCTGCTCGGGCATGTGCGGTTCGGCCGGGTGAAGTGGCGCTGCGGCCTCGTCTTCGCCGCGGCGGGGGTCTTCGGCGCTCTGGCCGGCGCGGAATTCGGGAAAATGGTCGACGGCGGACGTCTGATGGCGCTGTTCGGGTTGCTGATGATGGGCGTCGGCGTGATGACGTTCCGCAAGCGCGACGCGGGCGGCGAACCCGATGTGCGGCTGAATTCGGCGAGCGCTTCGAGGCTGTTGCCCGCCCTCGTGGGAACGGGCTTCGGCACCGGCCTTCTGAGCGGTTTTTTCGGCATCGGCGGGGGATTTCTGATCGTGCCCGCGCTGATCTTCGCGACGGCCATGCCGATGATCTCGGCGGTGGGCACGTCCCTCATCGCGGTGGCGGCCTTCGGTGCGTCCACGGCGGCGAGCTATGCCTTCTCGGGGCTGATCGACTGGCCCGTCGCGCTCGTCTTCATCGCGGGCGGGCTTGTCGGAAGCGCGATCGGGGCGGCTCTCGGCCGCCTGCTGGGAGCCGAAAAGGGCCTGCTGGGGCTGATCCTGTCCGTCGTCATCATGACGGCGGGAGCCTATGTCGTGTTCCGAAGCTTCTGAGGTCCGCCCGAGGCGGCCGCTTCGGCTAGACCGCCGTGCCATGCAGGTCGTAGGCGTCCGCGCGCTCGACCTTCACCGTGACGACGTCGCCCGCGCGCAGCGGCCGCCGGCGCGAGACGTAGACGTTGCCGTCGATCTCCGGCGCGTCCCATTGCGAGCGGCCCTTGGCGACCGTCGGGCCGGGTTCGTCGATGATGACCTTGATGCGCCGGCCGACGCGCGAGGCGAGGCGCTTGGCGCTGACGGCCTGCTGGCGTGCCATGAAGCGGTTCCAACGGCTCTGCTTGACCTCGTCGGGCACGACGTCCAGCCCGAGCTCATTGGCGACCGCGCCCTTCACGGGCTCGTATTTGAAGCAGCCGACGCGCTCCATCTTCGCCTCGTCGACGAAGGCGAGGAGTTGTTCGAAATCCTCCTCCGTCTCGCCGGGGAAGCCGACGATGAAGGTCGAGCGGATCGCGAGATCGGGGCAGATCTCCCGCCATTTGCGGATGCGCTCGAGCGTCTTTTCCTGACCGCCCGGGCGGCGCATCGCCTTCAGCACCTTCGGCGAGGCGTGCTGGAAGGGGATGTCGAGATAAGGCAGCACCAGCCCGTCCGCCATCAGCGGGATCACATCGTCGACATGCGGGTAGGGGTAGACGTAATGGAGCCTCACCCACGCGCCGAGCGAACCGAGTTCGCGCGTCAGATCGAGGAACTTGGTCCGGACTTCGCGATCGCCCCACATCGAGGGCGCATATTTGACGTCCACGCCGTAGGCGGACGTGTCCTGCGAGATGACGAGCAGTTCCTTGACGCCCGCCTTCACCAGCTTTTCCGCCTCGCGCAGCACGTCCCCCGCCGGACGGGAGACGAGATCGCCGCGCAGGCCGGGAATGATGCAGAAGGTGCAGCGGTTGTTGCAGCCCTCGGAAATCTTCAGATAGGCGTAGTGCCGCGGCGTGAGCTTGACGCCCTGATCGGGAACGAGGTCGAGGAACGGATCATGCGCGGGCGGCACCGCCTCGTGCACCGCCTTCATCACGCTCTCGTAAGCCTGCGGCCCCGTGATCGCGGCGACGCCGGGATGCTGCGCGCGGATCTCGTCCGGCTGCGCGCCCATGCAGCCCGTCACGATGACCTTGCCGTTCTCCGCCATGGCCTCGCCGATCGCGCCGAGCGATTCCGCCTTGGCGCTGTCGAGAAAGCCGCAGGTGTTCACGATGACGGCGTCCGCGCCCTTGTGCGTCTTGACGAGTTCGTAGCCTTCGGCCCGAAGCTGCGTGATGATCCGCTCGCTGTCGACCAGCGCCTTGGGGCAGCCGAGGGAGACGAAGGAGATCTTGGGCGCGCGGGAATCCGGAGCGCTCGGGCGGGGGGCGGTGTCGGCCATCGGTCTCGGAACATGTTCGGGAGGGGGCGCGCCGTCGTGATACGGCAAACCAGCCCGCCTCACAACTCGCCGCGCGACGCTCAGGGGCCGACCATCACCAGCGCCCAATAGGCCTTGTAGCGGGTGCCGGGCGCCTCCGCCCGCACCATGCCCATGCGGGTGACGTCGCGCATCAGCATGTTCGAACGGTGGCCCGAAGAACGCTTCCAGCGTTCGACGGCTCCTTCGGCCGTGGCGTCGCCCGCACCGACATTCTCGGAGGCGGCGCTCTTGCCGTAGCCCGCCGCAGTCAGGCGGCGGTCGAGATCGCCCGCGACGTCGTGGGACAACACGCCCTTCGAGGCCATGGCGCGGGCCTGCAGTTCGGCCGCGGCGACCACGCCGGAATCGATCGCCAGCGGCGGCAAACCGTGCTCGGCCCGGAACGCGTTGATGTGGGGCAGCGCGTCGCGGGAGAGGTCGCGGACGGCGACCGGTCCCGGCGGCGCGGACGCACAGCCCGCGAGGGCGGCGCAGACGAGAAGAAGCGCAGCGCGTTTCGTGAACATGCATGAACCTCGAAAGATGCCGCCTCGATTGCACAAGCGGCACCGTGGTCCCATATCACGCATGTTCCGAGGAGGCCGGCATGCCCGTGATCGAACCCACCGAAATCATTCCGCCCCGGGGCGCGCCCTTCGCGGGCGGCGCGGTTTCCCCCTATCGCGGAGTTCTGACCTCGCGCGCATTCGCCTTTTTGATCGACTTCCTGGTGATCGCGGCCTTGTCGCTGTTCACCTATCTGGTCACCATCACGGCGGGCGTCGTCACCTTCGGCCTCGCTTGGTTGCTGCTGCCCGTGGTCTGGCCGCTGGTGGCCCTGTTCTACAACGGGCTGACGGTGTCCGGCCCCCATGCGGCGACGTGGGGCATGCGCATGGCGGGTATCCGTCTCGTCCATGTCGACGGCGCGCAGTTGACCTTCATCGCGGCGGCGGCGCATGCGGTGCTGTTCTACGTCTCCGTCTCGATCCTGACTCCCTTCGTCCTCCTGTTGGGCCTCATCCGCAACGATCGACGGATGCTGCACGACCTTCTGGCCGGATCGGTCGCCCTGCGCCGGACGACTTGAGCCTTCGGCGGCGACTGCTATCGTTAGGGAAGGTGGACGCCGGACCCGCTTCGCTCCATGATCGACGGAGCCGCACCGGCGATGCGCCCGCCCCGGCGGAGGAGCTTCCTTGACGACGCAGCCACGCGATGCGCCGCAGTTCTACCTGACCGCTCCGAGCGCCTGCCCCTATCTGCCGGGGCGCGAGGAACGGAAGGTCTTCACGCATCTGGTCGGACGTCGTGCGGGCGAGCTCAACGACGCGCTGACGCAGGGCGGTTTTCGTCGTTCGCAGACCATCGCCTATCGCCCCGCCTGCGACGGTTGCCGGGCCTGCGTCTCGGTCCGCGTGCTCGTGGACGAGTTCCGGCCGTCCCGGAACATGCGCCGCGTCGTCGACCGCAATGCCGATCTCGTGGGCGAGATGCGCTCGAACCTGCCGACGACGGAGCAATATTCGCTGTTCCGCCATTATCTCGACCGCCGTCATTCGGACGGCGGCATGGCCGACATGACCGTGCTCGATTACGCGATGATGGTCGAAGACAGCCATGTCGAGACGCAGCTCGTCGAATATCGTCGCCGGGGCCCGGACACGGGCTTCACCGGGCGAGGCGCGGGCCCGCTCGTCGCCGTGGTGTTGACGGACGTGCTCTCGGACGGCCTGTCGATGGTCTATTCCTTCTACGATCCCGACGAGGAGGAGCGGAGCCTCGGCACGCATCTGATCCTCGACCATATCTCCCGCGCACGCGCCATGGGCCTGCCTTACGTCTATCTCGGCTATTGGGTCGAAGGATCGCGGAAGATGGCCTACAAGGCGCGCTTCACGCCGCAGGAGCGGCTCCTGCCGGAGGGCTGGCGGCGCGCCGAGTGATGCGCGTCCGCCTTCAGCGCGTGTCCTCGCCCGTCCTCGTCCCGTCTCCGGACAGGTAACCGCGCGGGTCCGGCTTGTCGGATTCCGTCACGCGCGTGGTCTCGGAAACGGTGAATTGCGTCCCCGAATCGCGGTCGATCACGCCTTCGAGAACCGCGAAGGCGACGAGCGCTACGGCGATGACGGCCGTGCAGGCGAGCAGGAACGCGCGCAATGTGAACCTCGTCGACGGTGGAGCCCGCGTCGGGAACGATCGGCGAGGCCGTCCGGTTCCGTCCCTGCTTCAATCCGAAACGATCAGGACGAGCGCCCCTTCCGCAACCTGAGCGCCCGCCTCCACCAAAATGTCCGTCACGGTTCCGTCGCGCGGGGCGACGAGCGCGTGCTCCATCTTCATCGCTTCGACCACCGCGACCTTCCGGCCCTTGGTGACCGCATCCCCCACGGCGACGTTCACCGCGATGACCTTGCCGTGCATCGGCGCCTTCACCGCCCCGCCGGCATCGCCGTGCGCATCGGCGGAATCGGAGATCGCCGGCAGGCGGACGAAGGTGAAGCGCCCTTTGCGCACGACATGCACGCCGGAGGGAGTCCGGACGACGGCGAGCCCCGCATCGTCGGCTCCGTCGTCCCGCGCGCCGTCCGGGCCTTCCACCGCGAAGCCCGACGCGGACCATTCCGCCGTCGCTTCGGTCGCATGGTCGTCGGCGAGCACGGGAAGCACGAAACGCCGCGTGCCCGAAAGCTGGAAACCGTCGGCGACGTCCCAAGGCGAGCGCCCGTGCGGAGCGCCGTGCACCGCCCTCGCCTCCTCCGCCTCGATGAGGAGCCGCGCGCCGCGCGCGACCGCGATTCCGTCCA
>CAYNUN010000169.1:313-5135 GCA_964400345.1 uncultured Methylobacteriaceae bacterium | reverse complement strand
CATGACCCTATCGGGGGCGCAACCCGAGCGGCGCCGTTCGCGTCGGCGACTTTCGCGCGAGGGTCGCCGCCGCTTCCCTTCCCGCCTTGCGGGGGAAGATCCTGCCCCCGCCGTGATCCGGGGCGGACCGCCGGAGGCGTGCCGGACGAGGGGTCTTGCGATCGATTCCGCGCGGACCGGGACGCCGTTCGACAAGGGCGCGCCGCCTCGTGGACCTCAAAGAAAACTCATCGGATCCACGTCCACGCTCACCCGGAGGCTCCCCGTCGTCTTCGGCGCGCGCGCGAGCCATTCCCTCAGCCAACGCTGCAGTTCGAAGGCGCGCGGCGTCTTCACCAGCAGCCGGAAACGATGGCGTCCGCGCACCACCGCGATCGGCGCTTCGGCGGGGCCGAGCACCATGACGTCGCGCGGCGCTTCCGCGCAGCGGGCGAGGGCACGGGCGTGCCGTTCCGCCGCATTCCGTTCGTCGGCCGAGACGATCAGCGCCGCGAGCCGTCCGAAGGGCGGCAGCCCCGCTTCGCGCCGCATCGCGATCTCTTCGGCGTAGAAGCGGTCCACGTCGCCCGACAGCAGCGCCTGCATCACCGGATGGTCGGGCTGGAAGGTCTGCAGCAGCGCCCGGCCCGGCACGTCGCCGCGCCCTGCGCGGCCCGTCACCTGCTGCAGCAGCTGGAAGGTCCGCTCGCCCGCCCGCGGATCGCCCGAGGCGAGGCCGAGATCGGCGTCGACCACGCCCACCAGCGACAGATGCGGGAAGTTGTGGCCCTTGGCGACGAGCTGCGTGCCGATCACCACCTGAAATTCGCCCTTCGCGACCGCGTCCAATTCCCGCCGCAGCCGTTCCGTCCCGCCCGGCATGTCGGAGGAGAGCACGAGCGCGCGCACGCCCGGAAAGCGCTCCGCCACCTCTTCCGCGAGCCGTTCCACTCCCGGCCCGCAGGCCGCGAGACAGTCGAGCGTGCCGCAATGCGGGCACGCCTCCGGCCGCCGTTCGAGATGGCCGCAGTGATGGCACATCAGCGCCCGGCGGAAGCGATGCTCCACCAGCCAGGCCGTGCAGTTCGGGCATTGGAACCGGTGCCCGCAGGAGCGGCACAGGGTCAGCGGCGCATAGCCGCGGCGGTTGAGATAGAGCAGCGACTGTTCGCCGCGGGCCAGCGTCTCGCCCATGGCCCGGATCAGCGGCGGGGAGAGCCAGCGTCCGCGCTCCGGCGCGTCGATCCGCATGTCGATGGCCGCGAGCGTCGGCAAAGCGCGTCCGCCGTAGCGGGCGGGCAGGCGCAGGTCGCGATAGCGTCCGCTCGCCGCGTTCACGCGGCTTTCGACCGAGGGCGTCGCCGAGGCGAGCACCACCGCCGCGCCCTCGATCCGGCCCCGCACCACGGCCATGTCGCGGGCATGATAATGGACGCCGTCCTCCTGCTTGTAGGCGGCCTCGTGCTCCTCGTCGACGACGACGAGGCCGAGATCGCGGAAGGGCAGGAACAGCGCAGACCGCGCGCCCGCCACCACCGCCGCCTCGCCCGAGGCGACCGCCGCGAAGGTCCGCTCCCGCCGTCGCCCCGCAAGGCCGGAATGCCATTCCGCCGGCCTGACGCCGAAGCGCGCCGCGAATCGGTCGAGAAACTGCGCCGTCAGCGCGATTTCGGGCACGAGGATCAGCGTCTGCCGGCCCTGCCGCACGGCCTCCGCCACCGCTTCGAAATAGACTTCCGTCTTGCCCGATCCCGTCACGCCTTCGAGCAGCGTCGCCGAAAAGGTCCGCGCCGCCGTCGCGGCCCGCAGCGCATCCGCCGCCTTCGCCTGATCGTCCGAAAGCGCCGTCGCCGCATGGTCGGGGTCCGGCCGCGCGGCGATCGGCCGGGGGGCGAGCGCGGAGGCTTCGAGCGTGCCTTCGTCGACGAGCCCGTCGACCACGGCCTGCGAAACGCCCGCCGCTTCCGCCAGCGCGCGCTTGGAATGAACGAGCCCGCCCGCCGCGGCCTCGATCACGCGCCGGCGCGACGGCGTCATCCGCGCGGGCGGCGGGCCTGCGAGCCTCACGCCGATCTGCGGACGTTCCGGCCTGTCCTGTTCCGGCGCGCGCATGGCCATGCGCAGCACCATGCCGCGCGGGGCCAGCGTGTAGCGGGCGACCCAGTCGACGAACTCCCTGAGCTTGTCGGAGAGCGCCTGCGCATCGGCCTTGCCGACCACCGCCTTCAGATTGCCCCGTCCTCCCGGCGCGGAGCGGATGTCCCACACGACGCCGACGGTCTCGCGCGGCCCGAGCGGCACCACCACCACGTCGCCGGGCGCAAGGTCGAGATGGGGCGGGACGGTGTAGCTGTAGGCCTGATCGAGCGCGAGCGGCACGAGCACGTCCGCCGTCGGCGGTCCGCGGCCGGCGTCGAACATGTCGAGGGGGGCGACCCGCGTCTCCATGCGGAGAGGATTAGCAGAGATTCGAGCGTCAGGCCGCTGCCGGCCGGAACGCCCTGACCGACAGTTCATCGGCCCTCGCCCTGACGACCGCGAGATCGTAGGCCGCCTGCATGCGAAGCCACATCTCCGCTTTCCCGCCGAAGGCGATTTCGAGCCGTACCGCCATCTCGGGTGAAATCGCCGACTTGCCCGCGCAGACATTGTGAAGCTGCTGCCGCGTGACGCCGAGGCCTTCGGCGCCCGCTGCGACGGACAGACCGAATTCGGCGAGCGTGTCGCGCACGAGTGCTCCGGGATGCCCCGGAGCCTTCATCGGGGGGCGGACATCTTCAATGATAGTCGACAAAATCCACCTCCGTCGCCGTACCGTCCTTGAAACGGAAGACGATTCGCCAATTGGCCCTTACGACGATCGCCCAGCGTCCCCTCAAGTCGCCTTTCAGCGGGTGCAGACGGAAGGTGGGCAGATCAAGCTCCGAGATCACCTCCGCCACATCGAGCGCCGAAAGCACCAGGCGGATCCGTTCGACCATGTCGGGCGGAAGGCGCCTGCCGTCGTTTTCCACGTAGAGGCGTTCGAGGCCTTTGTGCCGGAACGAAGCGATCATGTCGCTCACTTTGTAAAATGTCAATTGTCGATTGACTAAACCGAAATCCCTTACCTCACTTTAACCCTCTTCCGTTTTCATGCGCGCATGATCCTCGCCGAGCATCACGCCGCACTGTTTTCGCCCTGGCATCGCTTTCTCGCCTCCGAGAAGCGCGTCGCGGCGAAGACGCTCGAAGCCTATGGGCGGGACGTGGGCCAATTCCTCGCCTTTCTCGATGGACGGGCGAACGTCCGGCTCGAAAAGCTCGCGGCGGCCGACATCCGCGCCTTCATGGCCGCCCGGCGGGCGGAAGGGGTCACGGGCCGCACCCTGATGCGCCAATTGGCGGCGATCCGCTCCTTCCTGCGCTTTCATGAGCGCGAGGGCCGCATCGATGCGTCCGCGCTGGCTCTCGTGCAGGGGCCGAAGCTCTCGCGCGGCTTGCCCAAGCCGATCGCGGCCGGGGCGGCGAAGAGACTGGCCGATCCCGACGTGCGGGCGGGCGAGGATCGCGAGCCCTGGATCCTCGCGAGGGACGCCGCCGTGATCGCGCTGATGTACGGTTGCGGGCTCCGCATTTCCGAAGCGCTCGGGATCAAGGTCGAAGACGCGCCGAAGGGCGAGGTCGACGTGATCCGCGTGACGGGGAAGGGCGGCAAGACGCGCATGGTCCCGGTGATCGCGGCGGTGCGGCGCACGGTCGAGGACTATGTCGCGCAATGTCCTTACGCGCTCGCCGCCGGTACGCCGCTGTTCCGGGGCACGAAGGGCGGGCCTTTGAGCCCGCGCATCGTGCAGCTCGCTATGGAGCGGCTGCGCGGAACCTTGGGTCTGCCCGTCACGGCGACGCCCCACGCCCTGCGGCATTCCTTCGCGACCCATCTGCTCGCCCGCGGCGGCGATCTCCGGTCGATTCAGGAGCTTCTGGGCCACGCCTCCCTGTCCACGACCCAGATCTACACCGAAGTCGACGCCGCACGGCTCCTCGACGCCTTCGATGCGGCGCATCCCCGCGCCCGTCGCGCGGGTTGACCACGCCGCCGCGAGAGCCGACTCTGGCGAAAAATCCGAGGAATCGTCCATGACCGTCGCGCCGACCCGTCCGGAGGGCCGTCGTCCTCGGCCCTTGCCGAAGGGCCGTCCGCTCGACACGGAAGCGCTCGCCGAGATCCGCCGGCTGCTCGCGGAGCGGCCGCGGCGGCGGGACCTTCTGATCGAGCATCTCCATCTCGTGCAGGACGCCCATGGGCATCTCTCCGCCCGGCACCTGCGCGCGCTCGCCGAAGAGATGCGGCTTTCCATGGCCGAAGTCTGGGAGGTCGCGAGCTTCTACGCGCATTTCGATCTCGTGAAGGAGGGCGAGGCCCCGCCCGCCCCCGTCACCGTCCGCGTCTGCACCTCCGTGTCCTGCATGATGGCGGGCGGCGAGGCGCTTGCCGACGCCCTGGCGGGCCGGGTCGATCCCTCGCGCGTGCGGGTCGTCCCTGCGCCCTGCATCGGCCGCTGCGCCGAAGCGCCCGCGGCATTGGCCGGTCGCCGCGCGGTGGACCGGGCGACGCCCGAATCGATCGAGGCGGTTCTCGCGTCGGGCGATCTCGAGGCCGTCCTTCCGGCCCCTGTCGATCTCGCCGCCTATCGCGCGGGCGGGGGTTATCGGCTCCTCGCCGCCGTCCGGTCGGGCGAGCGTCCGATCGAGACGGTGATCGCGGCGCTGTCCGATGCCGGCCTGCGCGGCTTGGGCGGCGCGGGTTTCCCGGCCGGGCGCAAATGGAGCATCGTGCGCGCGCAGCCCGCCCCGCGGCTGA
>CAYNUN010000169.1:0-303 GCA_964400345.1 uncultured Methylobacteriaceae bacterium | reverse complement strand
GGCGAGCCCGGCACCTTCAAGGATCGGCACGCGCTCGAAAGCGATCCGCACCGTTTCCTCGAAGGCATGCTGATCGCCGCCCATGCGGTCGATGCCGCCAAGATCGTCATCTATCTGCGCGACGAATATCCGGCGGTGCGCGCGATCCTCGGGCGGTGCCTCGCCGAGATCGAAGAGGCCGGGCTCGTCGCGCCAGAGGTCGTGGAGCTTCGCCGCGGTGCGGGCGCCTATGTCTGCGGCGAGGAGAGCGCGATGCTCGAGAGCATCGAGGGCAAGCGCGGCCTGCCGCGCAATCGCCCGCCC
>CAYNUN010000168.1:0-5198 GCA_964400345.1 uncultured Methylobacteriaceae bacterium | reverse complement strand
GGGATCGCGCATGATGCCTCTTCCGTAACGTCAATAGGTGAGTGATCCGATGTTTCGTTCAATCCTCGTTCCGGTCGACCTGTCGGAATTGGAGATCGTCCGGCCCGCCCTCGACAAGGCGATCGCCTTGGCCGGGATGACGGGAGCCTCGCTGCATCTCGTCTATGTCCGCTCGATCCTGCCCGTGACCTTCATGGAATATGTGCCGCCGTCTTTCGACACGGAGCAACAGGACGAATGCGAGAAGAAGATCAATGAATTGGCCGCAAAACTTCCCATGGCACGCGAGAGGATCACGACCCGCGTCCGCATGGGTGCGGTCTATAACGAGGTCCTTGCCGAGGCCGAGGCGACGGACACCGATCTGATCGTCGTCGGCTCGCACCGCCCCGCGATGTCGACCTATCTGCTCGGGTCGAACGCGTCCACCATCGTGCGGCACGCGCCCTGTTCGGTTCTCGTCGTCAGAATGCCCGAGACGTCCTGACGCTCAGGACTCGGGCGGCGGCATCACGCTCTTCGGCGGATCCGACGGCGGGAAGGTCCCCGGCTTGTTGCGGACGATCAGTCCGTGGATCTGGAAGACGAAGATCGCCAGAAACCCCGCCGCCACGAGGACATAGGTCCAGAAGCCCAGCATCAGCGCCCAGACGAGCGCCGCAAGCATGCCCGCCACGGTGGCGACGCCGACGGCCGTCGTGAGGGCCCAGAGCAGCGGCGGCCGGCCTGCGATGCAGACGAGGTCGGGATTGGCCGCGGAGGCGCGCTGGAGGAGCTCCGTCACGAAGGTCGTGTATTCGGCGTTGCGGTGCTGGAAGTCGAGGAAGCTCTTCCAGTCGAGCGTCGTGAAGGTAATGGTCCGGCCGCTCTTCAGCGTGATGCGCGTCCGGAAGCTGCTCGTGATGTTCTTCGGCTCGTAGAGAAGGCGGATGGACTTGATGTCCCCATAGGAGATCTCCGCCTCCTTCAGCCCGGTATGGACGACGAGGTGTCGCGCTTCGAGACGAAGATGCACCTGACGGCCGACGGGCCGCGGGCGTTGGAAATAGGAAATGGCGTCGCTCATGGCTGCGTTCATGGGGCCGCGCCGACGGCAAAGCAAGGGGGCGCATCGGCGCGGGATCACGCCGGCCGTCGGAGCCCGCATGCGTCCAGGCTTTCGAACGCCTTGTTCCGCGTGGTCTCGTCGAAGAGCCCCGTGAGGCGATAGGAGGCGATCTCCTCTTCCGTCATCCGGGCGACCGTGCGTCTTGCGTAACAGCTGCATCGATCGCGCATGAGGTCGCGCGGCACGCCCTCCATCTCCCCCTGCACCGCCATGCAGCCTTCCGTCGCATGAGTGCGGATCCGATCCGGACCGGCGGAGGCGAAAGGCGACGCGATGGCCGAGGTCGTCTCCTCCCGGGCGCTCATGCAACCCGAAAGCGCCGCCAGCACGGCTAAGGCGTGGAGTGTCCTGCGCATGGCGATCCCGACGGGGACGCCACCGCTCCCCGACACCGGCAACGCGACCGCGGCTCCCCGGTTCCGCTAGGCGCGGCGCAGAGACACCTTGTTGTCGTGGAACGCGGCTCCGCCGTAGGGCGCGGCCTGATCGGCGCCCGTCAGCGTGTTGATGCCGCGTCCGTCCGCATAGGCCGAATTGGGCCAGATCGATTCGGCCACGAGCACGCCGCGCTTGAGGCCCGGAAACAGCTTCGCATGGAGCTTCACCTCGCCGCGGTCGTTCGACAGGGCGACGAGATCGCCCTCCGCGATCATGAGCGACGCCGCGTCGTCGGGATGGACGAACACGGTCGGGCGACCTTCGCGGCTCCGCGAGGTCGGGGTCTCGGTGAAGCTCGAATTCAGGTAATTGCGCGCGGGGCTCGTCGCGAGGCGGAAGGGATGCCGCGCGTCCGCCTCCTCGATCACCGCCCAATGATCGGGCAGGGCGGGGAGGGCGTCGAAGGGCCCCATCGGCCCGTCATTGGCGAAGGGCACCTTCGCCCAGTCGGGCTTGAAGCGGAAACGGCCGTCCTTCCAGCCGAAACCGTCGCGGTAATGCGCGCGGTCGAAGGGCGGCTGGCAGTCGATCATTTTCTTGTCTTCAAGCTCTTCGAGCGTGCCGTGGTCCGAATGCCGCAGCGTCCAGTCGATCAGCTCGCGCGCCGTCATGTCGAAGCCGGGATGCTCCGCGCCGAGCCGTTTCGCCAAGGCGACGATCACTTCGTGATTGGAGCGGCATTCGCCGGGCGGATCCATCAGCTTCGGCCCGAGCGCGACATATTGATGCCCGCCGCCCTGATAGAGATCGTCATGCTCCGCGAACATGGTGGCGGGCAGCACGATGTCGGCCATCAGCGCGGTGTCGGTCATGAACTGCTCGTGCACGACCGTGAACAGATCATCCCGCGCGAAGCCGCGCTTCACGAGTTCCTGTTCGGGGGCGACGGAGACGGGGTTCGTGTTCTGGATCAGGAGCGCCTTGACGGACGGGCCGTGGCGCAGCGCGACGGGGTCGCCCGTCAGCACCCGGCCGATCTGCGACTGGTCGAGCTTGCGGACC
Organism: uncultured Methylobacteriaceae bacterium; assembly: GCA_964400345.1. Classification (GTDB taxonomy): domain Bacteria; phylum Pseudomonadota; class Alphaproteobacteria; order Rhizobiales; family Beijerinckiaceae; genus JAIXZO01. Next base: position 2,650 of record CAYNUN010000168.1, on the reverse strand, counting down.
GCGCGGTCCATCACGTCGAGCCCCTCGATCATGGTCTTGCGCCAGCCGAAGATGCCGCTGTTCGAATGGAACGCCCCGCCGCCCTCATGCGCCCAGGCGCCCGTGACGGTCGGGATGCAGGAGGCCGCATGCATCGAGACCGCGCCGTTCCGCTGGCGCGAAAAACCGTAGCCGAGACGGAAGAAGGTGCGCTTCGTCCGGCCCACGAGGCGGGCGAATTCTTCGATTTCGGCGACGCTCAAGCCCGTGATCGCCGCCGCCCATTCGGGCGTGCGGGTCCGAAGATGCGCTTCGAGTTCGTCGGGGGCGTCGGCGAATTGCGCCATATACTCCCGATCCGCGAGACCCTCGCGGAAGAGGACGTGCATGACCGCGCAGGCGAGCGCGCCGTCGGTGCCGGGGCGCAGCACGAGCCCGAGATCGGCCTGTTTGACGGTCGCGGTCTCATAGACGTCGATCGCCACGATCTTCGCGCCGCGCTCTTTCCGGGCGCGGGTCGCATGCGTCATGACATTGACCTGCGTGGCGACGGCATTGGTGCCCCAGATGACCACGCAATCGGCCTTCGCCATCTCGCGCGGATCGGGCCCGGCGAGCCGACCCGTGCCCGCGATGAAGCCCGGCCAGGCGAGATTGATGCAGATGGTCGAGAAGAAGCCGGAATATTTCTTCGCGTGCCGCAGCCGGTTGATGCCGTCGCGCATCACGAGACCCATCGTGCCCGCATAGAAATAGGGCCAGACGGCTTCCGCGCCGAACTCCCGCTCGACCTCGAGGAACTTCGCCGCCGTTTGGTCCAGCGCCTCGTCCCAGGAGATGCGCTCGAATCGCCCCGATCCCTTCGGCCCGACGCGCTTCATCGGATGCAGGACGCGGTCCGGATGATGGATGCGCTCGGCATAGCGCGCGACCTTCGCGCAGATGACCCCGGCCGTATAGGTCTGCTCCTCCGACCCGTAGACGCGCCCCATCGTCCGCCCGTCGAGGATCTCGACCTCGATCGAACAGGCCGACGGACAGTCATGCGGACAGACGGACGTGCGACGGGTGATGCGGGGCGGAGCGTTCATGGCGCGAGGATAGGGGAGGCGGAGCAATCAAAGAAGGGGGTATCAGCTCAGATCGCCCAGTCCTCTCGGCCCCGAACCAGCGGAGCAGTCTCCGTGGCAGAGGCAGCGAGAAGCGCCGGGTCGTTTCTATAGGCAGCGTATACGTGCCGCAGCATCGCTTTCTGAGCGTTTCGATCGAGCGTGCTGATACCAGGAAACAGAGCCTGTGCTTTGCTCCCCCGCTCAGACACACGTTCCGGGTACATCGCATAATACCAAACCTGAAGCACCTGAGCCGCAATCGGAAGCTTTTCTGTGCAACAACCGTAATCGTGCCAAGCTACAAAGAGAGCGTGATCGTTCCGACTATCGTCGAATTTACCGAAAATTTGAATATCGTCCCTTGGTGATCCGGAAATATTTTTGAAGTGCTTGAAAGCATTCCAGTAGAACGATCTGATACGCTTGTAGTATTGATCCATCAGATCGGTGTGCACCGCGAGAGCGTGTTCGCGGAATGGCCGCGGTGAGATTGCATCAAGTATCTCGCTTGCGCCACACGCGAGCACTTGAACCGAAACCGGGTCTTTGTCGTCGATGAACAGCTGCGTGGCTGTTCCAAGCTGGCATCTGGCAACGGCAAGCTTTTGAGAAATCATCTGGTGTCCTCAATGCAAAACGGGGCGCATCGCTGCGCCCCGTCTCATATCTCCGAAACCGCGGCGGGTCGCCCCGCCGGCGGGATCAGTAGGAGTAGTACATCGTGAATTCGACCGGATGCGGGGTCATTTCGAACTTCATGACGTCCTGCATCTTCAGCTCGATGTAGCTGTCGATGAAGTCGTCGTTGAAGACGCCGCCGGCCTTGAGGAAGGCGCGGTCCTTGTCGAGATTGGCGAGAGCCTCGCGGAGCGAGCCGCAGACCGTCGGGATCTTCTTCAGCTCGCGCGGCGGAAGATCGTAGAGGTCCTTGTCCATCGCCGCACCCGGATCGATCTTGTTCTGGATGCCGTCGAGGCCGGCCATGAGCATGGCCGCGAAGGCGAGATAGGGGTTCGCCATCGGATCGGGGAACCGCACCTCGACGCGCTTCGCCTTCGGCGAGGACGTGTAGGGGATGCGGCAGGAGGCCGAGCGGTTGCGCGACGAATAGGCGAGCAGAACCGGAGCTTCATAGCCCGGGACGAGACGCTTGTAGGAGTTCGTCGACGGGTTGGTGAAGGCGTTCAGCGCCTTGGCGTGCTTGATGATGCCGCCGATGTACCACAGGCACTCTTCCGACAGGTCGGCGTACTTGTTGCCAGCCATGGTCGGCTTGCCGTCCTTCCAGATGGACTGGTGAACGTGCATGCCCGAGCCGTTGTCGCCGTAGATCGGCTTCGGCATGAAGGTGGCCGTCTTGCCATAGCTCTGGGCGACCTGGTGGATGCAGTACTTGTAGACCTGCATGTGGTCGGCCATCGTCGTCAGCGTGCCGAACTTGAGACCGAGCTCGTGCTGGGCGGACGCGACTTCGTGGTGGTGCTTCTCAACGACGGCGCCCATGGAAGCCATGGCTGCAAGCATCTCGCCGCGCATGTCCTGGGCCGAGTCGACCGGGG